>CALRVY020000001.1:0-61370 GCA_943371725.1 Pseudanabaena sp. UWO311
AGAAACTTTGTGCTCCCTAAATCATTTCATCTTTAAACCTTGAATTTTTTTGAAATGTGCGGTTTTTCCGTAAAATTTATTTCTGGGAAATTCGTATTGGGAATGTCCCTACGTATCCCTCCCGCCCTACGTGACGAAGTTTTTAAAAAAAATCGACATACGATTACGGGTTTTCCACATATTTTTCAAGTATGAAGATGGGAGTATTAAGTATTAAGACTCGATGAATTCACCACTTAACGCATCTTTTTGGGGAAGCTAGTCCCGATAGCTATCGGGATCGTGCCATTCACCACTTTACGTATCATTTTCCCGCCCGAACCCGCGTATCGTTGGTGTCTGAGCCTGTCGAAGGCTAACTGCAAAGACTTTTTAGTATTAAGATTTAAGTATTAAGACTTGGCGACGTTCACCACTTAACGCATCATTTTGCCCACCCGAACCCACGTATCGTCGGAGCCTGAGCCAGTCGAAAGCTGAGTGTAAAGACTTTTTTGTATTAAGATTTGAGTATTAAGACTCCGCGACGTTTACCATTTTACGTATCGTTTTGCCCAACCGAACCCGCGAATAGTCGGAGCCTGAGCTTGTCGAAGGCTGGTACGATTTTTTGGTGGATTGACACGTTCTGTGTTTTCCTCACCGGTACCCTATTGCGCAAAATTCTGTGAGGTTCAGTGTTTTCTGTGCGCTTAAAAAGCTGGTACGTGAGCGGGTCGAAGGCAAACGTGGTGTACATTGTGAAAAACTTCGTAGAACATTGTACTCTATCGGCTCCAAAGCTTGTTGAATGCTTAACCGCAAAGAACGCGAAGATTTACGCAAAGTTCGCAAAGAGAAAATTTTTCCCTTCCGCTAGCTTTGGGAATTCACTTTTTTAGCTTTCCGCGTTTCTTCGTTGTTATTCGGGTGGACCACATAGGCACAGAGTTCACAAAGGATTAATGATATCCAATAGGTAGATTTTATTTCTTACCGTTATTTCTTTTTCGCTTTTTTCGCTTTTTTCACTTTTTTCACTTTTTTCACTTTTTTCTATTTTTCCCTTGCGCAGCTTTCCCGCGCGAACGGGTGAAGCGGCATCCTTTTTGGCATTAGGGAGTTTCCACCACACGTTTGCCAAAAAGATACAGCGGAACACGTGACGGCGTGAACCTCTTTTGCGTAGCGACGACTCGTTTGCCGGCGCGCCCAAAAAATGAAAAGACTGCAAAAAAAAAAGCTGCTCGAATAATCAAGCAGCTTTATAAAGATCAGTTCCCAGTATGATTAGCGAGTAAACAACAACTCTCGGTATTTGGTGAGTGTCCAACTTTCGTCGTCTACCAACAACTCGAGTTTGTCGCAGTGCTCGCGAATAACCTCAAAATAAGGCTTCACATCATCGCAATAGGCTTCTGCCATCGCTTGTGCGTCGGTCAAAGCGTTGGCACGTTTACGAGCTTCGGTCATTTGCTCTACGTTGGCGTTAATTCCTGCGATGTGTCCGCTGATTTCTTTTATCAATGTAATTTGCTCACGGGCAACATTTTCGTAATCGGCTCCGAAAATTTCTTTCAAACCTTTTACGTTTTCGATCAGTGTATTTTGGTAACGAATTGCCGTCGGAATCACGTGATTACGAGCGATATCGCCCAATACGCGGCCTTCGATTTGAATCTTTTTCGTGTATTCTTCCAGCTCGATTTCGTAACGTGCCTCTACCTCAACATGATTCATGATGTTCAGTTCAGAGAACAATTCCAAAGCCGCATTGCTTACTTTCGCTTTCAAAGCTTTTGGAGTTGTTTTGTGATTGCTCAACTTGCGTTTTGCCGCTTCTTGTTCCCAAGCATCGCTGTAGCCATCGCCTTCAAACAAAATGTTTTTCGAACCTTTGATGTATTCGCGCAAAACGTTGAAAATCGCTTCGTCTTTCTTTAAACCTTTACTTTCAATTAGTGCATCTACTTCCTTCTTAAAATCACGCAATTGCTTGGCTACGATTGCGTTAAGCGTAGTCATGGCATTAGCGCAGTTCGCCGACGATCCTACCGCTCTGAATTCGAACTTGTTTCCTGTGAAGGCAAACGGCGACGTACGGTTACGATCGGTGTTGTCGAGCAATACGTCGGGAATTTTTCCAACAACGTTCAGTTTTAAATCTGTTTTTTCTTCCGGCGAAAGTTTGCCATCCGAAACGCCTTCCAACTCGGCCAAAACCTTGGTAAGCTGCTGACCAATAAATACGGAAATAATGGCAGGCGGCGCTTCGTTAGCTCCTAAACGGTGGTCGTTACTTGCCGTTGCAATACTTGCACGCAATAACTCTTCGTATTTGTTTACCGCAACGATGGTGTTTATGAAAAACGACAAGAACTGTAAGTTGCTCATTGGCGTTTTTCCGGGCGACAATAAGTTTACGCCTGTATCGGTTGCCATCGACCAGTTGTTATGCTTTCCGGAACCGTTTACACCTTTAAAAGGCTTTTCATGGAAAAGTACTTTAAAATCGTGACGCTCGCCAACTTTTTGCATCACATCCATCAAAAGAGAGTTGTGATCAACAGCCAAGTTCGTTTCTTCAAAAATCGGTGCTACTTCGAACTGATTTGGCGCTACTTCGTTGTGACGTGTTTTTACTGGAATGCCCAACAACATGCATTCTTGCTCCAATTCGCGCATATAATTTAGCGCTCTCGACGGAATTGAACCAAAATAATGATCTTCTAATTGTTGTCCTTTTGCGGAAGTGTGTCCGAGCAACGTACGACCCGTCATTAAAATATCCGGACGCGAGTTGGCCAAAGCAGTATCAACCAAAAAGTACTCTTGCTCCCATCCTAAAGTGGCCGTTACTTTCTTTACATTTTTATCGAAGTACTTACATACATCGGTCGCTGCTTCGTCTACGGCATTTAATGCGCGTAAAAGTGGCGTTTTATAATCGAGTGCTTCTCCAGTGTAGGAAATAAACACCGTTGGAATACACAAAGTTGTTCCGAAAATGAAAGCGGGTGATGTTGGATCCCAAGCCGTATAGCCACGTGCTTCAAAAGTATTTCGGATACCTCCGTTCGGGAAACTCGATGCGTCTGGTTCTTGTTGTACTAATTGTCCGCCGCCAAATTTCTCTAATGGGTCTGAACCATCGTACGAAGTTTCGAAAAACGCATCGTGCTTTTCAGCGGTTGCGCCCGTTAAAGGTTGAAACCAGTGTGTGTAGTGTGTTACACCTTTAGTTAAAGCCCATTCTTTCATGCCCATGGCAATGTAATCGGCCAGTTTACGATCAATTTTAGTTCCGTGCTGAATGGCATCTTGAACACCTTTGTAAGCATCAGGCGTTAAAAACTGCTTCATAGCACGCTGATTGAAAACATTTAATCCGAATAAAACAGATTTTCTGTCGGTTTCTTCAAATTTTACCGGTTTGCGCGAAGACGCCTCTTGTAAGGCACGAAAACGTAGTGTTGACATAAATATTTGATTAAATTTTAAGGATACCCCCTATTTTTACGTGGCAAATATAAGCGAATTTTATTTTTTCGCATTTACACCCCTAAAAAATTTACAATTTCTTATTGCAAAAAAAATCCGCTCGAAAGCGGATTAAAGATGTGAAGCTGTTGTATTGTCTTATTGTCTTGGGATCAGTGTACCTATATTTTGATCGTTTATCCCGTAAGCTGCAATAGTTTCGTAATAATTTGTATGGTCAGGTCTATCTACTCCTCTTCCAAAAAAACCAGGAATAATTACAACTCGAAACGTACGATTGGTAAACCAAGTTGTTTCAAGTGTCGACAAATCGAAATTCGCGTCAACAAAAATACTAAAGTCGTTTCGGGTAAAATCGTAATTAAACTGCATGATTCCTCCGTCTGAAAAGGTATAAACTTGCGGAAGCAGCTTCCAAATATCTAGACCGTTTTGCACTCCTGCTAATTCATAAACCAGGATATTATCGGATGCCAAAATGGTTGGGTTTAAATCAAAGAATGTACGATAGGCCAAATCGGGATTGGTATTGGGAACAAAAGTTGTTGTTACTTCAAATACCTCACTTTCGATATTGGTTCCAGGAGGACCTTGCGGACCTGGGTCGCCTTCGCAGCTAGAAAATAATGCCACACTAAGTATGCTCAGGGTAAAAAGTAATTTTTTCATGATGTTTCGTTTTTCGATATAAAAATACCTAACCAAAAATCAAACCATTTATTATAATTTGGTCGTTTTTTTTAACTTTTTACTATGAACACCTCATTTATATACTTGTTCTTGCTTGGCGGAACACCAAAAGGTCGACTTATAGAACAACACGATTTATTTTTTGGAATCGGAGAAAAACCACAAGACCTTAAGCAATCTATAAGGAAACATTGGCCTGAAGCCGAAAAATCCCTGCATATCGACGGCTACAGAAAAGTAAGTGTTGTTTCGGGATATTCGATAGAAGTAACCGCAATGCCAGCCACAACCGATTTAAAATTATTTGTTTTTAATTTAGGAGGATACAAACCAGGTGTTTTTACCGAATTTCACGATTTAAAACTCGTCGTTGCACCGTCTTTAGCCGACGCTACCAAGCAAGTAAAAAAAGATCTTTTCTTCACCGATTACAATGCTAAAGGAGCTCCAGCACATATCGACGATAAGTACGCGCTTACCATTGATGACGTTTTTGATGTAAACGAACATCTTAAAGAACTGTATCCGGATTATTCAATTAACGTAAGGCCAACGACTATGGCAGATGATGAATTGGTATTGGGTTATTTCCCAATCGATAAATTTTAGGGATTCCATTTTGAAGAAAAAAGTGGGCGATACTGGGTTCGAACCAGTGACCCCTACCTTGTCGAGGTAGTGCTCTGAACCAGCTGAGCTAATCGCCCTTTTCCTTGAGACATCACAAAAATGAGAAGAAATCGCGATGTTTCAAAACAACAATCAAAGTTTTATCAAAAATGCCAAATCTCTTTTTCGCTAAGACTTGATTGCCAAACAATTTGTTTTTAACCCGAGTTCGATTTTTAAATAGAACTCAGGTTTATAGTAAAATATTCAAATGAACACTCAGCCTTTCGCGAGCTTTCACTAAACCGTTGTTTAAGTCTTGAACCATAGGTAACATCCCCGAAACTCCAAAGTTTACGCCTTTGCGAGAAAGATCAAATCCGGCTCGAGCAAAACTTACATAGCCTGATGTATTTTTTACCCGAGAACCTCTACTAAAATTCGATTCAAAAACTTCGGTGGTAAAACCCACTTGCGGCAACAATTGCCAGTTTTTTAACGTCATTTTTTTGTATCCTACTATTGCAATATTCGTTTGATTTCCAAATCGATATCTACGTTCGTTTTCGGTTTTTGCTACATACGACAACATGCTATTAACTCCATAGTTTTTAAATTCGTAGACATACTCCGATAAAAAAGTAAAATCGAAACTCCCAGTACCTAATTGAAACGCCGGATTAACTGTGTTACTGCTTTGCTCATCGAACGCGCCCGTTGGAAGTTTAATTCCCAAACCGGCGTGTAGCCTTCGGATTTTTTTCTGCTCTTTACTTTCCTTAGCAAAAACTTGATACAATACGTTTGCACTGATATCGCCAATTCCGCTGCGGGTTTGTTCTCCAGTTGCCGTTTCGCGGGTATGATGTTGAAAAGGTATCTGACCGGTAAACTCTACTTTATTTGCTAATCGAAAACGCGTCCAAAGTTGATAAGTTCGAAATTGTTCTTGCCGCCAAGGCGAATTCGTGTACAACCCATCGTTGCTTTCGTAACGTTGGTACATGCTTCGCAATCCTAAAAAAGAATTTTCACCGATAGTTGAAAATCCCATACTGCCGCCACTTGCCGAACAACCGCAGGCATCGCATAACAATCCATGAATGCGAATTGGTTTCGCAAAAACACTCAAACTGTCCATCGGTTTCGATGCAAAAAGTGATAACGAAAAGCAAATTGCCGCAATCAAATAACAATTAGTGCCATTAAAACGGTGCAAACCTATTGTCGTTAAGAAATTCTTCATCCGTTAAAGTGTTTAAGAAAGCTTTTATTTGAGATTTCTCGGTTTCTGAAAGTTGTATTCCATTTATTAAACTTGGATCGATATTCTGTGTTTGTTGAATACCGGAAGTGTAGTGATTAAGCACTGCATCAAGTGTTCGAAAACGACCATCATGCATGTACGGGCCGCTTTTAGCAACATTTCGTAAACTCGGAACTTTAAACTTGTATTTATCCGTTTCAATTTGGGTTGTTCGATACTTTCCTATATCATTCACAAACGGATTTATAGCTAGTCCGTTGTTGCGAAACGATTGGTCGGTAAATAAGCTACCTGCATGACACGAGGCGCATTTTTGCTGAAAAACTTCATAACCTGATTCTTCTTCTGCGGTTAGCGTGCCACCAGATTCGCCTCTTTGCCACTTGTCGAATTTGCTGTTTGAAGAAACCATTAACGACATAAACTGACCGAGTGCCAGTAGCATATTTTCAGTTGAAATCTGTTCGTTCGGAAAAGCTTGCTGAAATAAGCTTCGGTATTCCGGATCGGTTCCGAAAAGGCTTAGCATTTGCTGAAAACTGCCGTTCATTTCAAACTCTGCGGTAAGTGGTATAACGGAAATAAGGTCGAGATGGTCAACAGCGCCGTCCCACATAAAGCTGCTGTAAAAAGCCAGATTTTGTACGGGCATACTGTTTCTTGTACCCAACTGTTCGTTAACGCCGTGACTTACACTATGACCGTGATGTGTGAAGGCAAAAGCCTGCTCATGGCAAAATCCGCAAGAAACAACACCGTCAGACGATAGACGACCGTCGTAAAAGAGTTTCTTCCCCAATTCAAATCCGGCGCGTGTTACTTTATTCGCATTGTAGTTGTAAATCGGATCCGGGAAGTTTTCCGGCTTTCGCAATGTGATATCAATGTCGGAGTAGCTTTCTTCATCTGAACCACAACTAAACAGCGTTAAAGCACTTATAATGAAGAAAAATCTCGCCGCCTGCGCAAACAAGCGACGAGATGTTTTGGAATTAATCGTTGTGAACATGATCCACTTCAAAGGCTTGCGATACGTTAGTAGTAATTTCTCCCAAACGTGCTCCTCCCATTATCATTGCACCCATACCCGACGTGTTACTTGCCGCTAGACTGATTTTATTCTGTCCGTCGAGAATTTCTTTAGCATCGGTAAAAATGTGTACTTTAGGAGTTATCGAAGTACGAACTTTAGCGTTTTCGGGTAAGTTTAGTGTTACTTCCGTGTAGTTATATGCTAAACCAGTTCTACCGGTGTGTACCATAAATACAGCCGCTTCTGTTTGTGTAGGTGTTGTAAACGTTCCTTCAAATAGTACGAATTTGTAACCCGCCGACCAGCTCCACATCATGCCTTCAGCTTCTGCTAAAGCAAGGAAATTGCCTTGGCCAGCAGCTCCTAAATTAAACTGCTCTTCGTCGACACCAATACCAAAAGTTACGCTAACGTAATCGCCAGCTGGGATATTTGGCAACGAAATGGTCTGCGATGCTACATCTGTTTCATCAATAATAAAGTAAGATGACGCCTTTGGAACGGTGTAAACGGTACCATCTGCCTTTTTCAATCGGATGTTACTCACGATATACTTCATTTCTTCTACACGAAGAATTTCGCCATTCGAAACCGTGTTTGCTTGGTTGCGCAAAATAAGATCGGCACCACCAAAAACTTGATCAAACTCTAAATTGATCGAACCTTCTCCTGAAATAGTTTCTTCGTCTGAAGAACATGAAAATAATAATGCTAATGAAGCGAAGCCTAAAACCACGCGGAATTTATGTAAAGATTTCATTGTTAAATTTTTGATTTTTATACTATAAATTTTAGCTGCAACACAACGCGCAACCACGGGCTAAACC
This sequence comes from Pseudanabaena sp. UWO311, assembly GCA_943371725.1. Lineage (GTDB taxonomy): Bacteria > Bacteroidota > Bacteroidia > Flavobacteriales > Flavobacteriaceae > Flavobacterium. Next base: position 7,907 of record CALRVY020000001.1, read on the forward strand.
TTATAAAGCATAAAGTTCAACCGCAAAAAAAACCGAAATGAAATCTTAAACGTTGGGAGGAGGCTGTATGATGTTGTAGTAGCCCAAAAGTGGCTTACTCGCTGGTCTAAAAAAGTTTTTTGGCTGACCTTGACAAACCGACAAAAAATCCGCGGCAGTTGCTATGGATGGCAAATAGAAAACGGATTCGAAGAATACTTTAGCCTCTTTCTTTGACGATTCTTTTGTAGATTGTTCGCTTTCAACTTCTTTCGCTATTTCTTTGGCCAGATGACACTTTCCTTGACAAGCTAATTTTGGTTTCTCTCGATTGATACAAAGATTCTCAACGATATATTGATAGTTTAATGCATACGACAATACCGGCAAAACAGGCTTAAGCAGAAAAATAAAACCGAGGATTAACGCGCACTTTTTCACGTTGCAAATTTACAGCAATACCTATTGATTAGAAAGACATTTTTATCTTTTTTTGGGCAAAACCCGCCACAAAGTGCTTCACTTAAAAATCTGCGGCGGGTCGGGCTATTGCTAATAGTCCTCGCTTGCCGCCCGTTGGGACGCCAAGCTGCGGGCTATCACGCGCTATCCCTTTTGCAGAGAAAGTGCTCGAGTAAAAATTCGATTAAAAAACAACGGAAAAAAACGCCAATATCACGATCCGACACAGATTTGTAATCGAGCGCAGGTTACAATCCTCGCTTGCCGCCCGTTGCGACGCCAAGCTGCGGGCTATCACGCGCTATCCCTTTTGCAGAGAAAGTGCTCCTATTTACGATTTAAACTTTCTTATCCAATCCTTGGCAAACTTTATAAAATCGCCAATCGACATTTCCTGAATTTCCTCAGCTTCAAAATGCACTAAAAGTGTATTTGACAGATCGTCTGTAAATTGGTTATAAGCAATCCATATTTGACTATAGGGAGTTACTTTATCATTTGAATTATTTGAAAACCAATCTCTAACTCTCTTTACAAGTAATTTGGGATTGTCTTCATGACTGGAAATATCTTGACCAGCAATGTCCGATAAAACTTTTTGATAATGATAACGCTCTGTATCTAAAACTAAAATTCGTTTAGATTTTAACTTTGAGGCACCAAATTCGGAAGCACCAACATCTAAACCTAACTCAAATGGCATATTAAATCGTGGTAATTCACCCATTGACAATGCTTTACTTCTAGATAAATCATGAATCCCAAATTTACACATTCTAATATGCTTTTTTATCTGGTCAATTCTGATATTTGAAGATGAAATAGTTTGCGCCAATTGCGGTGAGAAATCCAAATACAAACAGGTGAAAACAAGCGCTCTTAATAAAGGAACATACTGAGAATCGAAAGGGCAATTAATAAATACATTTTTTTCAAAACTCATCAAACAAGATGTATTTTTAAAAATGTAAACGAGTCTTGATTTCTCCGTTATCTTGATGCACAACGACTTCACCAGCTTTCTTTATTGCAATAGCCTTGGCAAATTCAATCGCTTGATCTATCGAAGAGAAAGCGCGCATAGCTCTTACACTGCCTTCTGACACAACACTCCAGTTGGATTCTCCAGATACTACATGCAGTTTCATAGAAGAAGAAGGCTGCGCTAATTCAGCAACCGACTGTCCTAATTTTCTGGTATATATCTGTCTAAAACTCATCAGTACAAAACTAAACAAAAAAGTAAACTCATCAAAAAAACGAAAGCTATTAAGTGATATTACTTTACATATTTCTTCGGTACTGTCCACCTACTTCAAAAAGTGCCGAAGTAATCTGACCCAGCGAGCAATATTTCGTGGCTTCCATCAATTCCTCAAAGATATTTCGATTGTTAATTGCTGCCTGTTGTACACGTTCTAAGACTTCTGAAACCTGAACCTGATAACGCTTGTGCAGTTCTCCTAACATGTGAATCTGGTACGCTTTTTCTTCTTCGGTAGCTCGTATAACCTCTGCAGGAATAACTGTTGGCGAACCTTTCGAACTCAAAAACGTATTTACGCCAATAATCGGGAATTCTCCTGTATGCTTTAAAGTTTCGTAATACAAACTCTCTTCTTGGATTTTTCCGCGTTGGTACATGGTTTCCATAGCACCTAAAACTCCGCCACGCTCGGTAATACGGTCGAATTCTTGCAAAACAGCGTCTTCCACCAAATCCGTCAATTCTTCGATAATAAACGAGCCTTGAATCGGATTCTCATTTTTCGCTAAACCTAATTCTTTATTGATAATCAATTGAATCGCCATGGCTCGACGAACCGATTCTTCGGTCGGTGTTGTAATCGCTTCATCATATGCATTCGTATGCAATGAGTTACAATTGTCGTAAATCGCGTACAGCGCTTGTAAAGTGGTTCGGATGTCGTTAAAATCGATTTCCTGCGCGTGTAACGAACGACCCGAGGTTTGGATATGATACTTCAACATTTGCGAACGTTCGTTAGCACCGTACTTATCGCGAAGTGCTTTTGCCCATAATCTGCGCGCTACACGACCAATTACTGCATATTCCGGATCGATACCGTTGCTAAAAAAGAACGATAAGTTTGGTCCGAAATCGTTGATATCCATTCCGCGGCTTAAATAATATTCCACGTAAGTGAAACCATTTGCGAGCGTAAACGCCAATTGCGTGATTGGATTGGCACCCGCTTCGGCAATATGATAACCCGAAATCGAAACCGAATAAAAGTTACGAACCGATTTCTGTATGAAATACGACTGCACGTCGCCCATTAATCGGAGTGCGAATTCCGTGGAAAAAATACAAGTGTTTTGTGCCTGATCTTCTTTTAAAATATCCGCCTGAACCGTTCCGCGAACTTGCATTAAGGTTTTGGCTTTAATCTCTTCGTACACGTTGGCAGGCAATACCTGATCGCCTGTTACACCGAGCAGCATCAAACCTAAACCATCGTTTCCTTCTGGCAAGCTTCCTTGGTAACGCGGACGTTCGCAACCCGATTCTTTGTAAATCGTTGCAATCTTTGCCTCTACCTCAGCTTCTAAACCGTGTTCTTTGATGTACAACTCGCATTGCTGATCGATCGCGGCATTCATAAAATAACCCAACAACATCGGCGCAGGTCCGTTGATGGTCATACTTACCGAAGTGAGCGCATGAACTAAATTAAAGCCGCTGTATAATTTTTTAGCGTCGTCTAGACAGCAAATAGAAACTCCGGCGTTGCCAATTTTTCCGTAAATATCCGGACGTAAATCCGGGTCGTTTCCGTATAAAGTCACACTGTCGAAAGCGGTCGATAAACGTTTGGCAGGCATACCAGCAGAAACGTAATGAAAACGTTTGTTTGTGCGCTCTGGACCACCTTCGCCAGCAAACATACGCGACGGGTCTTCGCCTTCGCGTTTAAACGGATATAAACCTGATGTAAACGGAAATTTCCCTGGGACGTTTTCTTGCAACTGCCAACGCAACACATCGCCCCAAGCTTCGTACTTCGGCAAAGCCACTTTTGGTATTTGCGTATGGCTCAACGACTCGGTGTGCGTTGCGATGTTAATTTGCTTGTCGCGAACCTTAAACGAATACACCGGATTTTTGTACTGCGCCTGTACGTGTTCCCAATCGCGAATGAGCTCCCAGTTTTTGCCTTCCAAAAGCATTTTCACGCGATCGAATTCTTTGTACAGTAAATCTAATAATTCAGCATTATCGGCAGTTGAAGTAATAACTTCCAGGCCGTTTTTCTCTAAATTGGGTTGCTTGTGTGCAACGGTTTCTATGGTTTTGAAGATGCCGTAGAGTTTTTGTGCCAATTCCGATTGCAGTAAGGTACGCTCGTCGTATTTGCGGTTATTCTCAGCAATTTCACTTAAATAGCGCGTTCTGTGCGGCGGAATCACGTAAATTTTCTCGCTCATTTCGCGCGTAATCTCAAAGCTTGATTCCAGTGAAGCGGCAGTTTTTTCGTGCAGCTTATCCATGATCGCTTTGTACAACGCATTCATTCCAGGATCGTTAAATTGGGACGCAATCGTGCCAAAAACAGGCATATCGTCCGGATTTTTATCCCATAAATTGTGATTGCGTTGGTATTGCTTTTTCACGTCGCGAATAGCATCGAGCGCGCCGCGTTTGTCGAATTTGTTTAAAGCAACCAAATCGGCAAAATCGAGCATATCGATTTTCTCCAGCTGTGTTGCTGCACCAAATTCAGGTGTCATAACATATAGCGATACATCGGAATGATCCATAATTTCGGTATCCGATTGTCCGATACCGCTGGTTTCGAGGATAATCAAGTCGTAGTTTGCCGCTTTTAGTACTTCGATGGCTTCGGCTACGTATTTGGATAACGCTAGATTCGATTGACGTGTGGCAAGTGAACGCATGTAAACGCGCGGCGAATTAATGGCATTCATTCGAATACGATCGCCGAGCAGCGCACCACCGGTTTTTCTCTTACTTGGATCAACCGAAATGATTCCCAGCGTTTTGTCTTTAAAATCGACCAGAAAACGGCGTACCAGTTCATCGACCAAAGACGACTTCCCTGCTCCGCCCGTTCCGGTTATTCCCAAAACAGGGACTTTTGATGTTTTATTTTTTTCTCGAATTTCCGTAAGAGCGGGAGCGGCAGTTTCGGGAAAATTTTCTGCAGCGGAAATCAATCGAGCGATTGCAGTGGTTTTTTGGGTAGGCAATTCTTTTAATTCGCCGTTTAGTTTATCGCCGATCGGAAAATCGGAACGTTGTACCAGATCGTTAATCATGCCTTGTAAGCCCATAGCGCGACCGTCGTCTGGCGAGTAAATACGTGTAATTCCGTATTCGTGAAGTTCGGCGATTTCAGACGGAAGAATAACACCACCGCCGCCGCCAAAAATTTTAATATGACTAGCGCCTTTTTCTTTTAGCAAGTCGTACATGTATTTAAAATACTCGTTATGACCGCCTTGGTAGGATGTCATTGCAATCGCATTAGCGTCTTCTTGGATGGCCGTATTTACAACTTCTTCGACCGACCGATCGTGACCTAGGTGAATAACTTCTACGCCCGTTGCTTGAATGATACGTCGCATGATGTTTATTGCGGCATCGTGCCCGTCGAATAACGAAGCTGCTGTTACAATTCTGACTTTATTTTTTGGTTGGTACGGTGCTTGTAGTTCCATAGTAAAGAGAGCCCTTTTTTTGGTTGCGCAAATTTACCACTTTTTGCAAAGAAATCGTTTGCGTTAGCATCAAAGACTTCTTAAAGATAGGTTAACTTCTTTAATCAAAATATTCATAGCTTTGCGAAAAAAAATTATGACTAAATTTCAGTGGGCTTTTTTAGCAGTGTTTTTTTTGAACTTTGTACAAGGTCAGAAAAGGGATGCTGCGGATATTGAGATTGTTCCAATGCTTGGCTATTCTACATCTGACTACAGCGGAGAAAACAGTAAACTTTTTGGAAATTTGAGTGGCGTTAATTTTGGAGCGCACGCTGATTTGTATTTGAGCGATAGATGGAGTATACGAAGTGGTGCCTTTTACCAAAAAATGGGCGCAACATTTGATCGAGATAAAGAAATACATACCTATCTTACGGTACCTTTAAACATGAATTGGCATTTCGGTGGAAATCGGGGTTGGAATTTAAACTTTGGACCAAGTTTCGGAGTTTTACTAGACTCTCGATATGAATCTAACGGTCAGAGCACCGATTCTTTGCTCCCTGCCCGAAATTTTCAAGCGGGCATAAGTTTGGGAATCGGGTATAAATTCGAAATCAGCGAAAAAATTTCGCTACTGATAGATTACCAAGAATCGGCTAGTATAACAAATGTGTATCGGGATTCAGCTATAGATTTGCGAAACAGTTACAGCTCATTTAACGTTGGTGCCGTTTTTTCGTTATAGCATTTCGGATAACGATTGCCCTACCCCTGATGGCAGCGAAAAACCCACAGCCGAAAAAGCGAAAATTTACCAAAGCGTGCTGGCGACCGAAGGAAGCCCTGCTAAGCTTGTGGAAATTTAGCTTTTTGGGCGCGGATTTGCAGCGAACAGCAGGAATAGGTTCTGAAAAATAACCTTCATTTGCGATTAAACGCAGTGCTAATTTTTATTGACAACCACTTATTTAAAATTGGGTACGGATTTTTCTCGAAAGTTTTGTGACAGCAATAACAAATTAATAACACAGCATTAACAGATTGAAATTGAATATATAAGCATCTTTGTAGTGTAGAAATACATACATTGGTTTGGTTAGTTAGCAAAGGAGAGGTGGTATTCGTACTGCCTCTTTTTTTGTTTTCAATAGGTTTTGCTTAGAACCTGAATTCGACCTTACAATCCTTGTCAGATTACTGATTTTGATTTAGTTACATGTTAGCGCAATTCACAATATTTCGCTAAACACAGTAATGACTGCCTAAGTCAATGCATTCTACTTCGACACTCTAGCATTGCAAAAGAAATCCGCCTGTTATACCCATTCTAGATTTTTTAACTTCAATTTTTAAATCGAACTCAGGTTGAAAATTAACCACTTAACTTCGAAGGAATTCGGAGACCAGAGCGTTAAAAACGTCGGACTTTTCGACATTAACAACATGTCCGCAGTTCGGAATAACTTCTAATTTAGACCATTTCTGACCTTTAACGGTTTGAGTAACCGATGGAAGAAACATAAAATCTTCGCTTCCGCTAATGAATAAGGAAGGTACTTCAAGTTGGCCTTCTCGCAAAATTTTTAACTCTGCGTTTACGTTTAAGGTGAGTCGGTACCAACGAATAAACTCGCCTTTTCGGAGTCGTTTTGCCTCGCGAATGAATAGTCGGCGCGACGCTTCGTGATTTTTTCGCGGCATAATAATCCATGCAAAAAAGCGATATAGCCAAAGATACGGAACCAGATTTTTGAGAATTTTCCCGAGATTCATTAAAATTTGAGCTCTTAAGTTGAGTTGTAAAATGGCACCTGCGGGAACTAGTTTCAGACATAAATCGGGGCGTAACTGCGCAATTTTGCAAATTAGAATAGAGCCGAGTGATATTCCTACAAAGTGCGACTTTTGGATTTTCAGATGATCGAGCACTTCGATTACTTCCGATGAAATAGCAATAAAAGTGTACGGTTTTTCGGATACTTCTTGTTGTGCTGAGGCGCCGTGACCGCGCAAATCGATAAGCAAAACGTTATAATTTGGCGCGAAAAAGCGCACTTGCTTGAACCAAATAGCTGAGCTTCCTCCCGCTCCGTGAATAAAAGTTATCCATGGTTTATCTTCGGTTTTCCGATAGGTAGTGAAAGCGAGCATTAGCCTTTGATTTTAGAGTGTAATAAATCAAAATAATCCAGTGCCGCATGTAAACCGGTTCCGAACCAAGAAAACATTTCGCCGTCGACAAATACGGTCTTTGCATGATGCGTGTAACGCCCTACTTCAAAGGCTTCGGTGTCGGAAAACGGATAAGGTTCAGACGACAAAAAAACGTAATCGGGATCGTAATCTTTTCGAAGCAACGGCATCACAATTTCTGGATAGCGACTTAAATGATGGCATACGTTTTGAAAACCCGCCAATCGCAGCATTTCATCGATGTAGGTGTCGCCGCCTACGCTCATCCACGGATTCTTCCAAATCAAATAAAGCACTTTATCGTTTTCAATTTCGCGACTTTTATCTTGAAATTCAGAAAGTCGCTGATTTATTTTAGCAATCCATTTAGCCGCTTCAACGCGTTTTCCCAGTAAAACTCCAAAGTTTTCGAGCATTCGATTACTATCGAACCTATTTTTTACATCCGTCACAAATACAGGTGCTATATTGCGTAGCGCAGCCACATCGGCTAACGTATTTTCTTCTTTGTTTGCGAGGATTAAATCGGGGTTGAGTGCGGTAATACGTTCGATATTTGCGTTTTTTGTACCACCAATTCGCATGGTAGTTTGCCGAATATGAGCCGGATGCACACAAAACTTGGTAACTCCAATTAGTTGATGCTCTGCTCCTAAATCGCAAACCGACTTAGTTATTGAAGGTACGAGTGATACAACTCGTTTAGCTGCAGCGTCGAGGATAATTTCTGTTCCCAAATCGTCGTGGATACGAATCATAGGTTACTTTTGCAACGAAAGTAAGGAATAAGCACAAGTTTTATGCTGATAAAGTTAATTGCTGTAGGAAAAACCGACGACAAACAGCTCGAATCGCTAACCGATGTTTACATTAATCGGTTGAAACACTACGTTAGATTTGAAACCGACTTTTTATCTGACTTAAAAAATGCAAAGAATTTATCGGAGTCGCAGCAAAAGGAAAAAGAAGGCGATCTGATTTTATCAAAAGTGGCTACAGCTGATTTTTTAGTTTTACTTGACGAGCGCGGAAAAATGTACAACAGTATGGCTTTTTCCGAGTATTTACAGCAGCGCATGAACTCCGGTATTAAAAACTTGATCTTTGTTATTGGCGGTCCGTATGGTTTTTCTGAGGCAGTTTATGCACGAGCAAATGGTAAAATTTCGCTTTCATCCATGACTTTTTCGCATCAAATGATTCGTTTGTTTTTTGTTGAACAGGTGTATCGCGGGTTTACTATTTTAAGAAATGAGCCGTATCACCACGAGTAGATTTTCGAAATTTCCAGATAAACGTGAGTCCGGTTTAAAAATTGATGTCAGCATGTAATTCTTTTTTTTGGGGGTGCCGGCAGCGCAGTCATAACGCTTCGCAATCAAATCATGGAGCTGCCGTCGCGCTGTCCGCTGTATCTTTTGCCTTCGTACCTCCGGCAAAAGGATGTCGCTTCCATCGCTCACCCAGAAATAGTGCGTTTTCGTTCGTTGCAATCAAAAAACAACGTAGCCAAAAACTACATTCGATTTAAAACTGAAGTCACAAAACAAAGACTTTTACCCCTTTTCAAATCAACCTAGCTTTCATGACTTCCAAGCGCACGATAACTGCGTTTTAAATTGCTTTACGTAGAAAAAAATGCATGACATCAAAACACAGCTAACGGCTACTCAAGTTAAGGTGGATTTAATAAAAAAGTCGGATTCCAGCTTTAATAAAGTCTGAAATCCGACCAAAAAAAATTCTTTAAAAATCTGGCTATTTCTAAAAATCTCTGTTTACATCAAAGGCTTCTAGATAATCGGCTACACGTTTAACGAAGCTTCCGCCAAGTGCGCCGTCTACAACGCGGTGATCGTAACTGTGCGACAAGAACATTTTCTGACGAATACCTATGAAATCGCCTTCTGGAGTTTCGATAACGGCAGGTACTTTTCGAATTGCACCTAAAGCCAAGATTCCTACTTGCGGTTGGTTGATAATAGGTGTACCGAAAACGCTTCCGAAAGTACCTACGTTTGTTACAGTGTACGTTCCGCCTTGCGTATCGTCTGGTTTCAATTTTCCTGCTTTGGCACGGTTTCCAAGATCGTTTACGGCTTTTGCCATACCAACTAAGTTTAGTTGATCCGCATTTTTGATTACCGGAACAATTAAATTTCCGTTTGGTAAAGCGGCCGCCATACCTAGATTTATATTTTTCTTTTTGATGATGTAATCGCCTTCAACGGAAATGTTCATCATTGGGAAGTCTTTCAACGCTTTTGCTACGGCTTCCATGAAAATCGGTGTGAATGTAAGCTTCTCGCCTTCTCGCTTTTCGAATGCGGTTTTCACCTTGTCACGCCATTTTACAATGTTCGTTACGTCGACTTCAATGAACGATTGTACGTGCGCAGATGTTTGCACGGACGCAACCATGTAACCGGAAATGAGTTTTCGCATCCGATCCATTTCAACGATTTCATCGGCGCCATTTACCGAAACAGGAACTGCTTTCGGCGTTTCGCTAACGGGCGTAACTGCTGGAGCAGCGGCTGCCACTTGCGGTACTGCAACTGCTGCTTGAGGTGCAGATTTACGATTTTCGATAAATTTAAGAACATCGTCTTTCGTTACGCGATTGTCTTTTCCAGAACCTGAGATTAAATCGAGTTCGGCTAAGCTCACGCCTTCTGTTTTGGCAATATTTTTAACCAACGGCGAATAGAAGCGATCTGAGGATTTGAAATCGGGCGGGGTAACCAAATCTTTTGCAACAGTCACCGTTTGTTCGATCGACGCAACTGCTGCTGCTACTTCGGCAACTGGAGCTGCTGCTGGAGCATCGCCGGCTGTTTCGATAATTGCAATGGTTTGTCCTACTTTAACTAAATCGTCTTTCTGGAATAATTGTTCTACTAAAGTTCCCGAAACTTCAGACGGCACTTCAGAATCGACTTTATCGGTTGCGATTTCCAGAACAGCTTCATCGGCTGCAATGCTGTCGCCAACTTGCTTCAGCCAATTGGTAATGGTAGCTTCGGCGACACTTTCGCCCATTTTAGGTAACTTCAGTTCGTATCTTGCCATAATATTTTTCTTAAGCGCCTTCGCGGTGCAAAATTACTACAAAGCGTTCATGTAATTAAAAAAAGTACGTTCGTTTTGGAATTTAAAGCAGCACTTCGCCTTTGCTGTTTGAAGAATCGCTACCAACAATTGCTCTACTTTCGGCCAATGCGAAGCGAAAAAGCTTGTTTTTGCCCGACAGTTGCTGCATGATTTTAAGAATTTGTTGGTACGGAACTGTTTTGCAGTCAAAAATTATCAAATTCTGCTCGTTTTCCGAAAACGTTTGCGAATGTACGGCATTTGCGTCTATTTTTCGCACGCTTACTGCGAATTTTTCAAGAATTGACGAAAAATAAACTAGCCTGTCGTGATCGTTTCCGATCCAAGTAATTATACTCGGCTTAGATGGCTTTTTTACTTGAGTGCGACTTTTAAAAGTGGCAAACAACCAAGCACCTACCCGCAATGCACCGTTAAAAAGGAAGTTAGGTTTAAAATGTTTTGTGTAGAAAAAAGTCATTGCTTCGCGAAACCGATTAATATACAACGCATTGCGATTTGTGCTTTCGCCTTTGAAGTGCAAAGCAACCGATGTTCCTAAATAGTAGTTTTTTCGATTCGCTAGCAAAGAACGATACGACAAATCGATATCATCTGCATACATAAAGCAGGCTTCGTCGAATCCGTTTAAAGTTCGGTAGAATTCGGTTTCCATAAACATACAAGCACCAACCAAAATAGGCACTTCGGCTACTTGATTTACAGCAACGTGAGCTGCGTAATACCTGTTAAAAGCGGCAATTTTCGGGAAAAGCGTGTGTAAATTGAGAATTTTCGCTGTAGCAACGAAAGGTGTTGGAATACCGCGTTTACTCTCGGGAAGAAAGGCAGCACCGCCGTCGACTAATTTTGGCCCGACGATACCAAAGTTGGGATGCCCTTCGGCGAAAGCCAAAAACGATTCAAAAAAATGTTCGGGTACCACCGTATCCGGATTGAGAATGCAGAGGTATTTGCCGTGGGCAGCTTCGACACCTATATTATTTCCCTTTGGAAAACCCGAATTGTAGCCCGTTTGAATCCATTTAATTTGCGGATACAGCTGGGCTATACGCTCCGATTTATCGCTGCTGTTGTTATCGACTACAATGATTTCAGCAGGTAAATTTTGTGTTGCTTTCACGACACTATCCACACACAACTCCAAAAAATACCGAACGTTGTAATTGAGAATTACTACAGTTAAAGTCATGGGTTAAAGATAGGTGAATTCCTTACACGCAAAAAATCTGTTCTACTTTTTAAAAATTTACCACTCATTAAAAAGTGACTAAAATTTATTTATTTTTGACTGAACAAAGATTATTTTATAAATCAAAAAATCAAAAGTTTATGGGAAAGAAGTTCATAATAAGCTTGGTAGCGTGGCTCATCGTATCAACAATTGGCGGTCTGTTCAAGTTAATGCACTGGCCGGGTGCTCAAATTCTCATTATTATCGGAATGTTATTACTTGTTTTAACCCTAGTTCTTGGCGGCATCTTACTTTACAAATTATATCAAAAAAGTACGGGTTGATAAAAAATAAAGAGCTGGCTTTTACACCAACTCTTTGTGCATTTTTGAGGAATTTACGATTACAAAACGTCAATCAATCGCTTTGGTTTTGGCAACGCTTCGTCTTTTTTAGGAAGTGCAATACTTAAAATGCCGTTTTCGTAAATGGCTTTGATTTCATCGGCATTAACCGAATCGGGCAAAGTAAACGAACGTTTAAACGAGCTGAACGCAAATTCGCGTCTGGTGTATTTTCCAGCTTCAGAGGTATTTTCTGCTTTCACTTCACTGGAAATGGTAAGCAAGTCATTATCCACTTCAATATTAAAATCCGCTTTGTTTTTTCCTGGCGCCGACAATTCAACGGTAAAAGAACTATCGCTTTCGCGGATGTTAACAGGAGGAACGCTCTGGTTAACACTTTGCATCCCACCCATCCAATCGGGTCTAAAAAATTCTTCTATTAATGAAGGAAATAAATTCGCGCTGTGTGCATTTCTTTTTACTAAGTTCATGGTATTTCGTTTTATGAGTTAAACATCTGTACTTTTGCATCGCATAAGACAAATTATATTCCAAAGCAATTATTACTGACTTTTTGTCTGAATAAACGACTTTTTGTCTGAAATCCATAAAAATACGTACGAAAATGACTTTATCCATAGAAACGCCAGCTTTATTATTTTCCGCTACATCCTTGATTTTACTGGCGTATACCAACCGTTTTTTAACGATAGCAACCATAGTTCGATCGTTGAAGAAATCGTACGAAGAAGACGAGCGAAGCACTACTTTATTGGAAATTAAAAACCTAAACTTACGACTAACACTTATTCGCAACATGCAGTTGTTTGGCGTGTTGAGTTTGTTTCTTTCCGTATTTAGTATGCTTTTGCTGTTTTTAGATCAGCAAATCATTGGGATTTACTTATTCGGACTCAGTTTATTGGGACTACTGATTTCTTTAGGCATCTCTTTTTGGGAAATCTCAATTTCGGTTGAAGCATTACGCCTACACTTATCGGATATCAAAAAGGCAAAAAACAAACGCGAATCGTAGTTTGGCGTATTCGATTAGTATAAGTCTGCTAAGTTGCGCAGTTTTGAAACTTCTTTTAAAGTGATGTGTTTTCGATCTATTTTGATGTAACCTTCTTTTTGAAGATCTGCTAACAATCGGATACAGCTTTCGGTTGCCGTTCCCACCATATTACCAAGCTCTTCTCTGGTAAGCTGCACGCGTAAACTGCCATCGGATTGCACACCGAAATTATCGTTTAAGTAAATGAGTACTTCTGCAATTCGTTGCTTTACTGTTTTCTGCGCAAGCGAAACTTTATACTCGTCGGCTTCTTTTAAATCACCACAAATATTCTTCATTATTTCCAGCGAAAAGGGATTGCTTTCGTTGAAAAAGCTAATAATTTCTGACTTAGGAATAAAACAAACCTCCATATCATCAAGCGCAATTGCCGAGAGATTTGCAGGTTCATCGGTGATTAGCGAACGTTGACCGAGCAACTCGCCAGCCGAAGCAAATTTGAGTATTTGATCTTTGCCATTGGCACCCAATTTCGACAACTTACAAATACCCGATTTTACACAAAACACACCATTTGTTTGCTGACCTTCCGCAAAAACAACCTCTCCTTTCTTCACATTATACGAAGTTTTGCAATCGGCCATTCGTATTAAATGGTCTTTCGACAGCACGCGAATCGCACTAAACTGCCGCACGATACATTGCTCACATTTTGACATTAACAAATTTTTTGGAAAATTACATCAAACCTGACAATTATCATAACTTTTTGTTTGCGTGCCTCGGAACTTCGCAGCTGTAAAAATGCTGTTTATTTATGTTGGAATCCTGTTTTCACTGCGGAACTACCACGGCAAAAGTTTCGGTTATCGCATTCGACGAAAAGAGTTTTTGCTGTTTAGGCTGCAAAACCATCTATCAATTTTTTTCGGATAACGAACTAGCCGATTACTATCGTTTTGGAGACAATCCAGGTGCAAAACCCGCTGATATTTCATCCAAATACAACTTTCTTCAAGACGAAAGTATTGTTTCTACGCTACTTGAATTTCAGGACGAAGAAACGAACATAATCACGTTATACATTCCGCACATACATTGCAGTTCCTGCATTTGGATATTGGAACACCTGCATAAAATTATTCCCGGTGTAGTAAGTTCAACCGTGAATTTTCCTAAAAAATCGGTGCGTATTATCTTTCAAAATCAGGTAAAACTATACGACTTGGTAAGCACTTTAGCTACTATCGGCTACGAACCGCACATTCGTCTTGAAAACCTGAATACCTCAGAAAAACCCGTAGACCGTTCGTTGTTGTATCGAATTGGCGTAGCGTTTTTCTCATTTGGAAACATCATGCTGCTTTCGTTTCCAGAGTACTTCGAAGTAGGCGAATATTGGTTAGAGCATTACAAAATGTTTTTTCGTTGGCTCATGCTTGCATTGTCGTTGCCAGCTTTTTTGTATGCTGCATTTCCATACTATAAATCCGCATTTCATTCGCTTCGAAACGGCCAATTAAACATGGATGTTCCCATTGCGCTCGGTATTGTTGCCATGTTTATTCGCAGTATCGTTGATATGTATTTTGACCACGGCGCCGGATTTTTCGACAGTATGTGCGGTTTGATTTTCTTTATGCTATTAGGGAAATTATTTCAGCAGAAAACCTATGAATTTCTATCGTTCGAACGGGATTATAAATCGTATTTCCCAATTGCTGTTACTAGAATTAACGACGATAATACAGAATCTTCTGTTTCGGTTTACGATGCTAAACCAGGCGATTGTTTACTCATTCGCAACGAAGAACTAATGCCGGTTGATGGTATCTTGATTTCTAACCAAGCCAAATTAGATTACAGTTTCGTTACAGGCGAGCAAAAACCCGTGTACAAAAAAGCAGGTGATAAACTATTTGCTGGAGGTAAATTCTATGGACCCACGATACAAATCCGTGTTTTAAAGAGTATGTCTAACAGTTACTTAACGCAACTTTGGGCAAACGAAGCTTTTAATAAATCGCATAAAGCAGCATACCGCGGAATCACAGATCGAGTGAGCAGATATTTTACACCTGTATTACTTTCCCTGGCCGTAGTTGCGTTTATCGCTTGGAGTTTTGTGAATATACAAACGGCTTTCCAAGTATTAACGGCAGTTCTTATTGTAGCTTGTCCGTGCGCTCTTGCGTTAACAGCGCCTTTTACCTTAGGAAATGTACTACGCATTTTAGGTTACCAAAAATTGTACTTGAAAAACGCATCGGTTATAGAACAAATGGCTGGCGTTACCACCTTGGTTTTCGATAAAACAGGAACGATCACTACAACTTCTGATGCGGCACTTACGTGGAATGGAAACTTTTCCGCCACCGAACTAGAACTAATTAAATCGGCGGTACATGCCTCGAATCACCCTTTGAGTCGGATGATTTCCCAACAACTAAAGGATGTACAATCGCATCCAATTCAACAATTTGAAGAAATTGCGGGCAAAGGAATCTCTGCAAAAATTAATGAGACCGACATTCGTGTAGGTTCCGAATCTTGGATTACTGGCGAAAAAAGCGACCGAAGTGCAACGACCGAAGTGCATGTAGCAATAGATGGCCAACATAAGGGCTATGTTTCGTTTGCAACTTTATATCGCGAACAGCTTTCCGAACTGTTCGAAGAACTTTCTAAAACGTATAAAATCGTTATTCTATCTGGCGATAATGCTTCAGAGCTTACCATTCTTGAAAAAATGCTGCCAAAAGACGTTTCGTATCACTTTAATCAAAAACCAGAGCAAAAACTGGCTTTCATTAAAAACTTACAAGAAAATGGCGAGCGCGTTTTGATGATGGGCGACGGTTTGAACGATGCTGGTGCGCTTATGCAAAGTAATGTCGGATTAGCAATATCCGAAAACATCAACGTTTTTTCGCCCGCTTGCGATGGAATTTTGGACGCTACGGTGTTTTCAAAAATGCACTATTTCTTGCGGTACAGCAAAAATGCCATGCGAATCATTTATGCCTCTTTTGTCATTTCGATTCTCTATAACGCTGTAGGATTAAGCTTTGCACTTTCCGGAACATTATCTCCATTAATCGCTGCTATCATCATGCCATTGAGCACAGTAACTATTGTAAGTTTTGTGACTGTGATGAGTAATGTTTTCGCAAAATTCAAAAAATAATCAAACCTGATATTTATCATAATTTCTTTTTGTAGGCTGCTATACTTTTGTTAATATAATCTTAAGATATGAGTGTTATTTACTTGCTAATCAGCATCAGCTTAATAATCGCCTTGCTATTCTTATATGCGTTTTTTAAAGCTGTGAAAAACGGACAATTCGACGATGATTACACACCATCAGTGCGTATTTTATTTGATGAAACGATTCAAAAACCTACAGAACCCGAATCCGAAACGACTTTAAAAACCTCAGAAAACAAAAAATCATAAGCCATGGAACTCGAAAAATTTTATTACGACAATAAAATCGTTAGAAACTTTATCTACGCAGCCATTGTATTTGGATTAGTAGGCATGTTAGTTGGCTTGTTGCTGGCTTTCTTATTCCTATTCCCAAATTTAACCGACGGCATTTCGTTTTTAAGTTTTGGTCGACTTAGACCGCTACACACCAACGCCGTTATTTTTGCTTTTGTTGGAAATGCCATGTTTGCCGGAATTTACTATTCCATACAGCGCTTGCTTCAAACCCGAATGTATAGCGATTTATTGGGCAAAATTCACTTTTGGGGCTGGCAATTAATCATTGTGGCGGCGGCAGTTACGCTTCCTTTGGGAATTACAAGTAGTAAAGAATATGCCGAATTAGAATGGCCTATCGACATTGCAATCACTTTAGTTTGGGTTGTTTTCGCTATCAACATGATTGGTACCATTCTTATACGCCGCCAACGACATTTATACGTAGCCATTTGGTTTTACATCGCAACGGTTGTTACTGTAGCCGTTCTACACATCTTTAACAGTTTGGCCCTACCCGTTTCGCTATTTAAAAGCTACTCCGTTTATGCAGGCGTTCAAGATGCTTTAGTACAGTGGTGGTACGGACATAACGCGGTGGCTTTCTTTTTAACCACACCGTTTTTAGGATTGATGTATTATTTTGTTCCGAAAGCTGCCGACCGTCCGGTGTATTCGTATCGCTTATCTATCATTCACTTTTGGTCGTTAATCTTTATTTACATTTGGGCGGGTCCGCACCACTTACTTTACTCATCTTTACCCGATTGGGCTCAGAATTTAGGAGTTGTTTTCTCGGTTATGCTCATTGCACCATCATGGGGTGGTATGATCAACGGATTACTAACACTTCGTGGCGTTTGGGACAAAGTGCGAACCGATGTGGTTTTAAAATTCTTTGTCGTTGCGATTACCGGTTACGGGATGGCAACATTCGAAGGTCCTATGCTTTCGCTGAAAAACATCAACGCCATTGCACATTTTAGCGATTGGATTATCGCACACGTACACGTTGGCGCATTGGCATGGAACGGATTTTTGATTTTCGGTATGACGTACTATTTACTACCGAAGTTGTTTAAAACCGAATTGTATTCCACAAAACTCGCTAACATCCACTTTTGGATAGGTACTTTAGGAATTGTTTTATATGCAATTCCGATGTACGTGGCCGGATTCGTTCAAGCATCAATGTGGAAAGAATTTAAAGCCGACGGAACGCTGCAATACGGAAACTTTCTCGAAACCGTTACACAAATTATTCCGATGTACTGGATGCGTGCTATTGGCGGAACGCTTTATCTAATTGGTATTGTACTCCTAGTTTATAACGTAGTAGCAACCGTTCGCAGAAGCTCGGGAGTTGTAGACGATGCTGCCGAAGCAGCTGCCTTAGAAAAACTAAGTACCAAAAGATACAACCAAGAAAAATGGCACAGCTGGCTCGAGCGACGCCCTATTCAGCTTACATTACTAGCAACCGTTGCTATTTTAATTGGTGGGGTCATTCAAATTATACCTACACTTTTAATCGACTCCAACATTCCTACCATTACAAGTGTTAAGCCTTACTCTCCTTTAGAATTAGAGGGTCGCGACATTTACATTCGCGAAGGCTGCGTATCGTGTCACTCGCAAATGATTCGTCCGTTCCGATCTGAAGTAGTTCGTTACGGAACCTATTCTAAATCGGGCGAATACGTGTACGACCATCCGTTTTTATGGGGTTCCAAACGAACCGGACCCGATTTAATGCGCATTGGTGGAAAATACAACGATAACTGGCACTTCAATCATTTGTACAATCCGCAAAGCACCTCACCTGGTTCAATAATGCCCGCATATCAGTGGCTATTCAAAAATAAGAAAGCCGATTACTCAAATATTGAAGCCAAAATGTTCGCTATGCAAACCTTAGGTGTTCCGTACAGTTCAACAGATATAGCGCAAGCCAATCAAAGTATCAAAACACAATCGATGAAAATCGAAAACAATCTGTATAACGATCCTGACTTTGTTAAAGCGTACGAAACAAGTAAAAAACGTGCTTTAGCAAACAAAGAAGAGTTTGTGGACATGCGCGACCGCGAAATCGTTGCCCTAATTGCCTATCTACAAAGACTCGGAACAGATATAAAAATTAAAAAGTAACACCATGCTCAAGTTTGTAAAACAAAATATGGAAAACATTGATGGTATTGAAATCTATCCCATCATATCATTATTGCTATTCTTCGGCTTTTTTGTCGGACTGTTTTTCTGGGTGTACACCTACTCGAAAGATTCTTTGAAAAATCTAGAATCGCTTCCATTACACGAATAACAAAATCTTTTCAAAATGAATAAATCAATCATACCCATTTTAAGAATCAGCTTCTTTTGTGGATTAGCCGTTGGCGGCACCGAATACATGCTCGATACAGGAAGTATGCCTGCCTTTATTAAATTCCCGATGGTAACGCTGTCGCTGCTCGTTTTCTTCGTTATCTTATTGTGTATTGAAATGCTTTTCAAGTCATTAAATACAATAAAATACCTGATGTTACCTCCAGAAGAACAAGCTAAAGTCGATGCACTCGAAGCGCTTCCGTTAACCGAACAACCTTACTACAAAAAAGTAATGCGTTGGTTAACTAAATCAAAACCAATTGCAAACGAAGGCGAGTTACTGCTCGATCATAATTACGACGGTATCAAAGAACTCGACAACGAACTTCCTCCGTGGTGGGTGTATTCATTTTATATCACAATCGTTTTCGGACTTATCTATCTAGTTCGTTTTCATGTAGTTGGCGATTATACCCAAACCCAGGAATTCAACACCGAAATGGCGATCGCACAAAAAGAAGTTGAAGAATACTTGAAAACCGCTCCCGATTTAATGGACAAAGAAAAAGTTACCTTACTCACCGAAGCGAAAGATTTAGCCGAAGGAAAAGCCCTTTTTCAAACCAATTGTGTTGCTTGCCATCGTGCCGACGGTGGTGGACAAATCGGACCGAATTTAACCGACAAAAATTGGATTCTCGGTGGCGGAATCAAAAACGTTTTCAATACCATTATGGAAGGTGGTCGCGACGGAAAAGGAATGGTGGCCTGGAAAGCCGTCATAAAACCTACTGAAGTACAGAAAGTGGCTAGCTACGTTTTGTCTTTACAAGGCACAAATCCAAAAGACGCCAAAGCAGCCGAACCTGAAGCGAAAGTATATGAAGAAGCAGGAGCAGCCGATGCAAAAGTTGCTGCTTTAAATCCGTAAATCAAAAAAACGTGGAAACACATCACAAAGACGAAAGCTTTAGAGACGCCATTTCAACCGTAAATGAAGCGGGAAAACGCGCCTGGATTTACCCCAAAATTCCAAAAGGAAAATGGTACAACCGACGCAAATACCTCAGCTACTTTCTGTTGCTCTTTCTCTTTAGCGCGCCTTTTATTCACATCAACGGACAGCAGTTTCTGATGTTCAATGTCTTAGAAAGAAGGTTCTCTATTTTTGGATTCCCGTTTTGGCCACAAGACTTCCACATTTTCGTTTTGGTAATGATTATTGGCGTAGTTGGATTAGCGCTATTTACCGTGGCTTTCGGCCGTATTTTCTGCGGCTGGTTTTGTCCGCAAACCATTTTCATGGAAATGCTGTTCCGACGCATCGAATTTTGGATCGACGGCGACCGAACCGCACAAATGCACCTAGATAAAATGCCGTGGACAGCCGAAAAAATCCGAAAACGCACTCTGAAATGGTTGCTCTTTGCCCTGATTTCATTCTGGATTGCCAACGTATTTCTCGCTTACCTCATCGGAAGTAACGAATTGTACAAATTAGTAGAAACCGGACCGGCAAACAACCTCGGAACCTTTATTTCACTGCTCATTTTTACCGCAGTTTTCTATTTCATTTACTCCTGGTTTCGCGAACAAGTGTGCCTCATTGTTTGCCCGTACGGCAGAATGCAAGGCGTATTAGTCGACGATAAAACCATTAACGTTATGTACGATCACAAACGCGGTGAAAAAGAAATCGGTCGTTCAAAATGGATTAAAAAAGAAGATCGCGCAGCAACAGGAAAAGGCGATTGCATCGATTGCAAACAATGCATTTTCGTTTGCCCAACCGGAATCGACATCCGAAACGGCGTGCAACTCGAATGTACCAATTGCACCGCTTGTATCGACGAATGCGACACCCTAATGAAACAAGTGGGCTTACCAACCGGATTAATTCGCTACGCTAGCGAAGACGAAATAGCGAACAAAAAACCGTTCGTTTTCACCCTTCGTATGAAAGGATATGCGGCCGTTCTAGCCATACTACTCGTTATTTTAGGATTTACACTCAGTATGCGAAACGACGTCGAAGCAACCGTACTTCGATTACCCGGACAACTCTTTCAACACGACGGCACGAACATTCAAAACATCTTTACCTACAAAATTGTAAATAAAACCACACGCGATTTTTCAAAAGCCGAAATCCGCACCAACTTTCCACATGCCGTAATCAAACGCGTCGGTGGAAACAATTTTAAAGTAAACAGCGAAACGCTCACTAAAGGAACGTTCTTCATCAGCATTCCGACAAACGAACTTAAAGGCGAAAAAACACACGTAGATATTGAAATTTGGGCCAACGGCAAAAAAATTGAAGAAGCTAGCACCGAATTTCTGGGCCCGCGAGAATACTTTTAAAAATTAAACTTATGAAAACAAATGCATCCCGTTACGTACTACTAGCATTTGCCTGCTTCATTGCATTCATTTTATACTTTGTTGTTAAAGTGCAAATCGACAGCAAATACGATCACGAGTTGATGTTGGAAGATTACTACCGACAAGAAAAGAAAATCAACAAACAATTCGAGGAAGAATCGGCGGTTTCAGCTGCCGAAGAACCGATTTTCCGGCAAACAAACGTTTCCTTAGAAATCGATTTTCAAGCAAAATCCGAAAACATCACCGGAACAGCATCGTTTTTAAGACCGTCGAGCCAAAAAGCCGATTTCACCATTCCGATACAACTAAAAGCAGGCGAATCTTTGGTTATTCCGCGCGGAAAACTACAAGCTGGCTTGTGGTACATAACGCTCGAATGGCAACAAAACGGCAAGCAACTGCGCATTAAAAAAGAACTTTACCTCAACTAAAATGCTAGCAACCGCTTTTATACTCGGACTCATTTCGTCGTTGCATTGCGTGGGTATGTGCGGCCCCTTAAGTTGGTTCGCCGTTGGGCAACCCGTTTCCGAACGCGAACGTATTTCTCGTTTAACCACCTATTTAGTTGGCAAAACAATTACATACGTTTTCATGGGTTTACTTTTTGGCTTAATTGGCAAGAGTATTGGCGTCGGAAAATGGCAGCAGCAAATGGCCGTTTCGGTAGGCATTTTAATGTTGCTTTACGTGCTGCTTAGCGAAAAACGATTTGTAGCACTTTTCGGAGCTGCACGAAGCATGAAAGGTTTTCAGCAAGTACGAGCGCGTGTATTGCCCTATTTATCGAAACACCCGTTTATTAAAGCATTTTCCATCGGACTCTTAAACGGATTTTTACCGTGTGGCATGATTTACATGGCGTTATTTGGCGCTTTAGCCACCGGAAACATAGCCGATAGCATAACATACATGCTCTTATTTGGTTTAGGAACCATGCCGTTAATGAGCGCCACAACATTATTACTTTCTTCCGCTAGTTTATTAATGCGCCGCGCCAATGCGTTAATACCCATTTTCATTGCAATTTTAGGAGTTTGGTTTATCTTAAAAGGCCTCGGATTTGGCATTCCGTACCTCTCACCTAGCAATCTCGAGTTAGTAGTGATGCAACAACCCAACTGTCGCTAACAGAAACACAAAAACGTTTTTTCGCCCTTTCTATTTTTTAATTTTTATGCGGCTATTCCCGCTTTTCGTTGCAATACCGCTTTTGCGCCGGCGGTTTGGGCAGTTTTTTGCGGGGCTTCCGCTGGTCGCCGCGCTAAAAACGCCCGCACACGCCATCGCTTCAGCGTTATTTCCACTGCAATCGGGGCCGGGCAATCGTTACCGAATGAATCGTTCTATAAACTAATGCCAGAAATAAAACAACGCCCATGTTGAATTGCTTTTCAATAAAAATGACTCGTATCTTTACGCCAAACCCAACCCTAAACCGTACTTCCCATGTCATTCAACACACTTCAAGTTCGAAACAGCGAAAACCTCAGTGCAAAAGCAAAGAAAACGGTAGCTGTTTTCGAGAAATTACTGAGCGAATTACAGGCTCGCACGGTACCCGAGCACATTGAAAATGCCGTAAACCAAAGTATCGAACGCATCAACAGCGCGGTATTGCCCGAAAATCAATTGATAAAATTGATTAGCAAAAATCATGTTCAAATACTTCATCAAGTTCAAAATGAACTTAAATGGGTGCCAAAAAATCACTATCGAAATGTGTACGCGCTTCTCGGAATGAGTGGTATTGGCGTTCCAATTGGTGTTGCTTTTGGAATGGCAGTAAACAATTTAGGTTTGCTTGGTTTGGGATTTCCCATCGGTATGGCAATCGGTTTCGCTATCGGAACTGCAAAAGACAAAAAAGCCGCCGCCGAAAACCGACAACTGGATTTGGATGTTTAGGCGCTAACGTAAACACGAATGCTCCAATAAACCGTAAAAGAGTACGTCTCTCCTATCTGTGCTAACTTTAATTTTCGGTGTTTATTTCACGACACGTTTTTGCACGCATTTCCGCACAAGGGATGGCAACGGAAAGCCGTGCCGGCAAACGGCGCTTGAAGCCCGACTGCGTTGTGGCGACCAACGCAAGCCGCGACGCGGCGTGGCTGAAACGCTTTTGCTTAGTGCGCCTTGCAGTGTACAGCCCGACCTGCCGTACACGATTTGTTTGCGCGGATCTCAAATACGCGCTACCCGATTTTTTACGGCAGGATGTGCCCAAAAAATTCGAACCTAAAACCATAAAATAATCTTACGTATTAAAATCTACTTGTTCGACTAACAGTTAGGGCACATTTATATTTTGTACAACATACTTCTTTCCTTTTTTTGATAACTGCGAAAAAAGTAGTTTATTCGCAATAACGCAAAATGCATATTTCTAGGATATTTAGCCTTATGTTGTTTTGAACATTTTTAAATAGATGAATTTCAGATTTTTATGTTTTTGCTCTAACAACTTAGGCAATAAACTTAAGATACTACACTAAAAAATTACAACCAATAAAAACCAATAAACTATTTTAAATGACTTTTTTAAAACCTAACGAAAAAAGAGCTAAAAATGCCATAGCACTAATTTGGATTATGCTTGTTATGGAAATTGTGAAAATACTATCGAACTATATGCAATACGACTTACTGGTAGGGGCAGATAGCGAAAATGGAATTAACATGGAAGCTGCCAATGCAAACGATCTTCGGCAAATGATCGTTGGTATTTTTTATCTTATCGCCTATATCGTTTCAATAGTTACTTTTATATTGTGGTTTCGCCGGGCATATTACAATTTACATGTGAAAAACGACAACTTAAATCATACTGAAGGTTGGGCAGCTGGCGGCTGGTTTGTGCCTATTATGAGTTTATACGTTCCGTATCAAATCATGAAAGAATTGTATGAAGAAACAGAAGAACTTCTTTATAAAAAAGGAATTGATTTATCGCAAAGTCTTTCAACAACTTACGTTGGTTGGTGGTGGGGACTGTGGATCCTAAATAATTTCATCGCACAGATTTTGTTTCGGACATCAGGAGAGGAACAAACAGTAGAGGAATTAGCAAACACTTCTTTGGTTGAGATAGGTACAAGCTTTTTTGGTATTGTATTGGCGTTAATTACGGTTAAAGTAATAAAAAACTACGCAGCTGCAGAAGTGCTTTTCGCGAAAATTGACGAGATGGAAGAACCAGCAACCACAACAAATACTACCTTAGAAAACGAATCAAAGGCAGTGGAAACCGATTTGCCAGCAGAAGAAAAGGAGTGATTTAACTCGATAACCTGAATGCCCGGATTTCCAAATCTGTCCTTAAATTTACTTTTTGTTATTTCTGTAAAACCTGAAAAGACACGTTCTTAAACGCATTTCCGCACAAGGGATGGCAACGGAAAGCCGTGCCGGCAAACGGCGATTGAAGCCCGTAGCGGTGCGGCGACCCAAGAAGCCGAACCAAAACGAGGCTGAAACGCTGTTTGCCGGTGCGCCTTGCAGTGTACAGCCCGACCTGCCGTACACTAATGTTTTGCGCGTATCTCAAATAACGTGAGTTCGATGTAAAAATCGAAATTAGAAATCATTTAAATAGTTGATTACAAGGCGTATTTTCTTTGGGATACCGAGGTATCTCAAAAAAATACAACGCCGTAAGCGACTGTTTAAATGGTTAGCTTTAAAAAATCCAGCGTGAAAATTATTTTCTTATAATTAAAGTCCTCATTACAAGCGATCTAATAAAGATTTTTATGTCGAACCCACGTTAATTCCGCGCTACCGGATTTTTTACGGCAGGATGTGCCCAAAAAACTATACAGCCGATGAAAACAGCTTTGTTTCGGGAGCTTTTCGGTGCAATTGCAAATCGAACGCCATGCAAATGTTGCGAATAAAGGGTCGGCCGGCTTCGGTAACCTGCAAATTATTGGGTGATAAAACCACTAATCCATCGGAAATAAACGAAGCTAATTTGCGACTAAGCATTTTAAAATCAATGTAATGATACAACTCTTCGTCCCACTTTGTTTCCAATTTGCACATGATATTCAAAATGTGTTGTTGCATGTACTGGTCTTCGACGGAAAGCAAATGACCTTTTTGAATGGGAAAATCGTTTGTACTTAAAATCTGATAATACTCTTTGAGTGTTTTGGTATTTTGGCTAAACGCCGCGCCTGAATTGCTAATTGCCGAAACGCCCAAACCGAGCTGCACGGTCGACGGCGCTGTGGTGTAACCCATAAAATTTCGGTGTAAAGTTCCGGCGATACTCTGTTTGTAGAGATCGTCGTTGGCAAGTGCAAAATGATCCATTCCGATTTCGAAATAGTCGTTTTCCAGCAGTAATTCGCGTGCAATTTCGTAGAGTTTTCGTTTGGTTTCGCCTTGCGGTAAGTCGGCCTCTTGAAATCCGCGTTGCCCCGTACCTTTCACCCAAGGCACATGCGCGTAGCTGTACAGCGAAATGCGATCGGGTTTGAGAATGGTTGTTTTTTCGATACTGTCGATGATATCGGTTTCGTTCTGGAAAGGCAAGCCATAAACCAAATCGTGGGAAACACTTTTATAACCGGTTTCTCGTGCGATGAAACTCACTTTTGCAACATCGTAAAAACTTTGAAACCGATTGATTGCTTTTTGAATAAGCTCGTTGTAATCTTGCACGCCAAAGCTAACGCGCGAAAATCCGTACGATTTTAAGACTTGTAAATGCGCTAAGGTGGTTGAATGCGGGTGCCCTTCGAAACCAAACTCGAAATTCGGAGCTACTTTTACGGTACTCAAAATTCCTTCCATTAATTTTTCCAAAGACTTTGGACTGAAAAACGTAGGAGTTCCGCCACCGAGGTGCAGTTCTTTTAAAGCGGGTTTATCTTTAAAAACATCGAGATAAAGTTTCCATTCTTTCAGCACGGCGTTTATATAAGGTGTTTCAACCTCGTGTCGTTTGGTAATGTATTTATGGCAACCACAAAACGTACAGAGTCGTTCGCAAAACGGCAAATGAATGTACAAACTTAGCTCGTTGTTATTGGATACGTGTTTTTTTAGGTGTGCAACTGCTTTCGATTTCGAAAAATGCTCGACATCCCAGTACGGAACAGTTGGGTAGCTCGTATATCTTGGCGCCGCAATATTGTACTTTTCAAAGAAATTCATCCCTCAGTTTTCAACAAAAGTACCGCTGCTACACTACTGAAAATATGATAATTGTCAGTTGAATGAAAATTCCGAAAAAAGGCAACTCACGGATTTCTTTTTTACAAGAAAGGAAGTGTTAATCCTAATTTTAGAGCCGTTTTCGTACCTACCACGCCGTCGACATCTTTGGTGGAAAAGTTTGCTTTTTGGAATGCTAAAACGGCGAGCAGTGTATTTTTTCCAAAATGACCATCGATTTGGGTGTTAAAAAATTCCAGTTCGGTTAATCGTTTTTGTAAGGATACAACTAATTGACCTTTGGATCCGAAACGCAAACGCAGTTGCACCTGTGCGTTGGTTTGGGCAACAAATTGTGCGTCGGAAGCCCGAAATAAGGCGTAGGAGAATTTGTTTTGTGCTGGCGAATCGCGGTAAATTACGTCGTGGAATTTCTTCCAAAAACCGGTGTTGGGTGCGTATTTTCTTGATTTTGAATTGGGTAATCCAACAACAACTTGGCAACCTGCGCTGCTGTACGGACCATCGAGTGCGGTACTGTATGAGGCGTGAATGTTATCGTTTGGGTTTCCAACTTCTATGGAATCGTCGTTGGTAAACACTAAATCGTTTGTGGTACGCCGCAATACAACGTTTGTTGCTAATCGAAGTGCCGAATGTGCGCCGTTTATACTTGGGTTGTGAAACCCTTTTTCGTAATACGAATAAAAGCCGGATTGCATAGCATTGGCACGCCCCAAACCTGCGACTTGTTTTTTCATGTATTTAAGATGTGGGACTGTACTTCCGGGAAACAACGCTATTTGAGAAGTTAACGGATCATAAATACCAAGTAAACAACGCGGATTTTCATAATTTAAAACACTTGCTTGAATAACGTGTTCGTTTTTAAAAGTAGCACATGAATGGAGTGTTGAAATACAAGCGCGTAAACCGAAAATTAGTTTTTCGGTCTTCGAATACTGAAAACTATTTATTGCGAGTAAATATTCGAGATTTTTTGCTGAAAAAGTGAATTTTTCCATGATTTCGGAACTTAATTTAAGCTAAGTTATTCATTTTTATACGCTTAAACAAATCCAAATAAATTCCTTAAGTGTAGTAAACACTACCCCTTACAAAAAAGAAATTAAAAAACTTTACGGAAAAACCTTTTTTCGATGAAATACATGTTGTTTTTAACATTTGGAATCGTAACTTTGTTTTAGAAAAGAGAAAGTATGGTTTTCGTTTTTGAGCAATTAAACATAAAACGTTAACAATATTTTAATTTTTTAACTGATTTAAGAACCCACTATTTAATTTAAGAATAACCAAACAAAAAGAACCTCATGAGATACAGAAGATTATCAGGAGAAGAATTCCGAGAGATTTTCCTCGGTCACAAAACCAGAGTTCGTTACGCAGTTTCAAGTTTTGGAAGAATTTTGAGTTTTTCCAGAGAAATGACCGACGGGAAGATTCTAAAGGGTGGTGAACGAGATGGCTATCGAGTACTACCTGTTAAAGTAAGCGATGACGAAAGTCCAAAGTCGAAAGTGTACTTTGTAGGCAAACTCGTCGCAGAAGCTTTCTTGGAAAGACCGAGTCCAGAACACACCTACGTTTTACACTTGGATTACAAAAGAGCAAACGACCGACTTGAAAACCTGAAGTTTGCAACGTACCAAGAAATGCTTGACCATGGAAATCAAAGTCCACACGTCAAAGAAGCGCGTAAAAAACTGATTCAACACAACATCAAAAGCGACGGAAGAAAACTAACGGTAGCTAATGTAATTAAGTTGAAGAAGATTTTAGCGGACCCAAATCGCAAAATAAAACTTCGTGCCCTTGCTAGACAATTCAACATCAGTGAAATGCAGTTGTTTAGAATTAAGAAAGGTGAAAATTGGGGACACATTGAAGTGTAACCAAAATTAAATCCCCTCCCCCAGGGGATTTTTTTTGCTCTAAACTTTTGCTAATTAATGGCTCTGACTGTGTTATAGACTTAATTGACGTGAGTTCGATATAAAAGTTGCTGTTTGAAATCATTTAAATAGCTGGCTACGATGCGGATTTTTTAGAATACCCAGGTATGAAAAAAAAATGCACAGAAATAAACGACTTTTTAAATGATTGGCTTTAAAAACAAGCTAAAGTAATTCACGGTGGTAGCATTAAAATCTCATTTTCGTGCGATCTAACAGAGATTTTTTCTAGAACTAACCTTATTTTAGAGCGCACAATCGAACGCGCATATTCATTTTTGTTCGAACTTAGCAGTAAATTGCTCTAAAACTGCGTTCGATTAAAAATTTTTGTCAGAACGCTTGAAATGAACAAATTGTGAAATCCAATAGCAATGGAAAAGAACAACTTCCACGCTAAACCCAATTGTATGAATGCAAGAGATTTTTATCGAAAGTACGGCATTGAACTTATTCCTGCTGCTTTAGCCGATTTAACACTCGGAAAGTGCATCTGGGACGGCGGCTGGTTCGACAAGCCTTCGTTTGAAAAAGCAGGAATGCCTAGCTACATTTTTAATGCTTTTGTAGCAGAAAATTTGATTACACTCGATGAAAGCGACGCGTATTTACAGCGATTTCGAGAGTTGCCCCGAATCGAAGCTGCCTTTGCTAAAGAAAGTATCGATTTAGAGACCGACGACGTACTGCAACTGGGAATTCCGCAATTAGCAAGCATTCAAGCCCGATTTGATTTAGTGAGCAACGGACGTTTTTCGGTTTTAGAAGCTCGTGGAAAAAGCATACCTAATCGAGATCGCATTATCATTGATCGTTTACTCGACCAGTTAAAATCTAAAAATTGGGACAAATATCGTTCGGCTTTGCGACGCGCTTACATGATCACTGAACTTTATTACGGCGCTTTGGAAGTAATAATCGACAAACAATGGGAAACCGAACTGGATGCTGCCCTCGGAGTTACTGCCTCCGATCAAATGGTAAAACTAAAAGTTGGAAAGTCGATTTCGTACACCTTTCCCAACGGAAATGTACCTTTTGGAATGCGAATCGAACGCATAAAGTTTTTCAATAGCTGAAAAAAGTACCTTTGCGAACTTAATTTTTCGCATGGAACAAAAAAATGTACTTAAAGGAGTCTTGTTTGTAGGAGCCGGAGCTGCAGTTTACGGTATGCTGGCCACTTTTGTGAAGCTTGCGTACGCTGATAAATCGGAGTCGGGTATCGGTTTTACTACAGCTGAAGTTACCACGTCGCAATTTGCACTCGGACTCTTATTCACTGGAATTTTAGTTCTTTTAAATTCGAAATCGAAAAATCAAAAACCGAATCCAACGCCTGCGGAAATAAAATCGCTAATCATTGCCGGAACTTCAACTGGATTAACGAGCATATTCTACTATTTATCAGTAAAATACATTCCCGTTTCAATTGCCATTGTACTTTTAATGCAAACCGTTTGGATTGGCGTTGCTTTAGAAGCACTGCTACAAAAACAACGACCTTCGACTCCTAAATTGATTGCTATTTTGGTTGTTCTTCTCGGCACTTTGTTGGCAACGAAAGCATTCGACGCTCAAGACATTCCTTATTGGCGTGGCTTAGTTTTAGGATTTTTAGCCGCATGTTCGTTTACCACAACAATGTTCACAGCTAATAGTATTGCCACGGCTGCTGCTTCGGAAAAACGAAGTTTCTGGATGTTAGTTGGCGGCGCATGTATGGTTTTTCCTTTCGCGCTAATAACACAAGAAACCAGTTTCAACTTCGAGATTTTCTATACTTGGGGAATTATTCTCGCACTTTTCGGCACCGTAATTCCGCCTATTTTACTTAACAAAGGATTCCCGCTAACGGGCATTGGTTTGGGAAGTATCGTTGCATCCTTAGAGTTGCCCGTTTCCGTATTGATGGCGTATTTTCTGCTTCACGAAAGTGTAAATTCGTTGCAATGGACCGGTATTGTGCTCATTTTAATTGCGGTAGTTTTGATTAATCGAAAAAATAAATAGCGCTATGTTGTTTGCTTCCGAACCAATCGTTTTTAATATTCCCGACGGCGAATTGCGCTATATTCCACAATTTATCGCGGCGGAACAATCAGCAGCTCTATTCGAAACACTGATGCACGAAACGCTTTGGCAATCGGATCCGATTCGATTGTTTGGAAAAGTATATCAACAACCTCGACTCACCGCTTTGTATGGAAACGAGGGAAAACCTTACGGATATTCGGGAATTATCATGCAACCACATCGTTGGACACCGTTGCTAACCGCTTTAAAGGAACGCGTCGAAGAGCAATCGAATGCTACATTTTCAACAGTGTTACTCAATTTATATCGGAACGGTTCAGATAGCAACGGTTGGCATGCCGATAATGAGAGTGCTTTGGGTAGAAACCCCAGTATTGCTTCGTTAAGTTTTGGAGCAACGCGAAAGTTTCAGTTAAAGCACAACTCGATTGCTAATCAAAAAATAAACATCGATTTAGAAGACGGAAGTTTATTGCTGATGCAAGGCAGTATGCAACATTTTTGGAAACATCAAATTCCGAAAACAACTAAAGAAGTCGGCCCGCGTATAAACCTAACATTCAGATTAATAAAGTAATATTCCGAAATCTCCTATATTTGGAAAAAGTTATCACTTTATGGAAACCATAGTCGACTTTTTCAAACACATTGAATCGTACCACCGGGCGCTTATTCTAGCGGGAGGCATTGCTTTTTTTTGGATGATTGAAAATATCCAACCAACTACCCGATTCGAGTACAAAAAGTGGAATCATGCCGTAATAAACTTCGTTTTCACAGGAACCACTATTTTAGTAAACTTTGCGCTGGCGTTTTTGCTATTGGAAGCGGCACAAATTACAAGCAATTACGAGTTTGGCCTGTTGCATCTGCTCCCCGATTTGCCTTTGTGGCTATACACTTTTATAGGTGTTTTTTTACTCGACTTTTTTGCGGCCTATCTCGCACATTTTACGCAACATAAAATGCCCAAACTCTGGCGCTTTCACATTATCCATCATACCGATATTCACTTAGATACGACTTCGGCAAACCGCCACCACCCAGGCGAAAGCGTTATTCGTTTCTTGTTCACTGTACTTGGCGTATGCATTTTAGGCACACCGATGTGGATGGTATTTCTGTATCAATCGCTTTCAGTGGTATTTAGTCAGTTTAACCACGCTAACTTTTCGCTTCCGCGGAAGCTAGAAAACGTTCTAAACAAACTGTTTGTAACGCCCGATTTCCATAAAGTACACCACCACATGTATTTGCCGCACACCGATTCGAACTACGGAAACATCTTTTCAACTTGGGATTACCTTTTCGGAACATATATGCACTTAGAACCAAAGGAAATTGACTTTGGATTAGACACACACAACAACCCGCAAGAGCACAGTAAGTTGCCGAATTTATTGCTTATTCCATTCCAAAAAAAGAAACAAGCAAAATAATTTTTCGCGACGTGATACATGAAATTCAATTTTTTAGTAATATTGACTAACAATTGATAGCATTTTGATTTTGATTTGAGTTTTCTGCAATGAAAAAGAGTAAACACAGCGACTTGACTCGCGAGCAAATTGAAAAGGTTATGAGTCTAGCCTTGGAGGAAAAAAATCCACTAGAGATCATAAAGAAAGACTTCGGATGGTCGGCAAACGAAACCATCGAATTTATGAAAACGAAACTCACCGCCGACAAGTTTGAGCTGTGGAAAAAGAAAGCACAAGCAGCAAAACCCAAACCAAAGCCCATTCGTTTTGATGATTTTGACGACGATCTCGACGGCAAATATTATATCAAAAATAAATTCGATTAGTTCGTATCTTTACGAACATGAAAACCAGCAAAGATTTATCTGAAATCCAAATAGATCGAATCATTGAAATGGCTTGGGAAGATCGAACACCTTTCGATGCCATTAAAATGCAATTTGGCATTTCTGAACAGCAAACAATCGATATTATGCGTCGGGAAATGAAACCTTCGAGTTTCAAACTCTGGCGCGAGCGTGTTCAAGGACGTGCAACAAAACATGCAAAACTTCGAGAATCAGACGTTGATCGTTTTAAATGTACACGCCAACGTACTATTTCCAATAATAAAATTAGCAAACGCTAAACCTTCAACTATGCGTCCATTTCTTTTTGCCTTGCTGTTCGCGTTTTCAACGCATTTGTTCAGTCAGAATGTTACTGAAACCGAAATTAAAATTAACGATATAATAAACGGCACGCTATTTTCGACTTCAAAAGAGTATGATAAAGTGGTAATCGTTTCGGTTGGAAGTGGTCCGACAGATCGTTTTGGAAATCAAGCTGGCGCTGAAAACAACAGTATTAAATTCCTAGCAGAAGAATTAGCCAAAAAAGGAATTGCCGTTTTTAGTTACGATAAACGTTTCTTTGTTTTGGCGAAAAATCCTGATTTTAAGGAAGAATCTTTACGTTTTGAAGACCTAATTACCGACGCTAAAGCTGTTGCTAATTATTTTCAACAGCAAGCGCAAGTAAAAAAACTCTTCTTGCTCGGACATAGTGAAGGAGCAATGGTTATGGCTGTTGCGGCGCAAGATTCTAATTTAACTAAGCTCAAAGGTTACGTTTCGCTTGCCGGTCCAGGACAGCCAGCCGGACAGATATTGGTTGAACAAATTGCAAAGCAAGCGCCATTTCTTAAAGAAGAGACGCAAAAAGCAGTAGATCGACTAAACAAAGGAGAAACGTTTAAACTCGAAAACCAAATGTTGGCAAGCTTGTTTCGCGAATCGGTGCAACCTTATCTTATAAGCTGGTTTAAATACGATCCAGCTGTGGAAATCGCGAAAGTTAAAGCACCTATTTTAGTTGTTCAAGGAACCTCGGACATTCAAGTGAGCGAAAATGAAGCGAAAATCCTGGCAAGTGCTGCGAAAATAGAAAAGCCGATTATAATCGATAAAATGAACCACGTTTTGAAAATCGTGAATTCACAGCAAGAAAATGGGGCGTCTTACAACGATAAAACAAAAGCTATATCAAGCGAACTAATTACCGCGATTTTCACTTTCTGCGCCAAGTAGTGTAACAAAAAACCAGTAAACGGTACTTACTTGAAAATCTAAAATCAAGAACGTACATGAAACAGTTTTTTCTCGCTGTTGTTTTTTTATTCGCTTTCGGAGCAAATAATGCAACTGCACAAAAGACAAGCGTAAGTAAAATCAACGCTTCTATTAACCTAAACGAGGTTAAAGACGATGCCTTAGCGGTAAACATTACTTTCGAAGGAAAACTTCCGGCTGAAATTGTTTACCGATTACCGAAAACGATTCCAGGAACGTATTCAACAGCGAATTATGGTAAATATGTATTCGACTTTAAAGCTGTAAACAAGAAAAATGAGGCTTTAAAAGTTGAGAAAATCGACGAAAATTCCTTTAAAATTAGCGATGCCAAGAATTTAAAATCGATTACTTATTACGTAAACGATACTTTCGACCAAGAAAAAGGTGGGCAGTTTGGAGAAGAAATTTTTTCACCAGCGGGAACTAACATCCTTGCAGGAGTTAACTTCTATCTAAATACGCATGGTTTTATTGGTTATGTTGACGGATTGATGAATGTTCCTTACACTTTAAAAATTAGCCATCCGGAAAGTTTGTACGGAGCTACTTCAATGACCGACGCCGATGCTTCCAATACAAACGACGTATTTAATGCACCGCGTTATTCCGAGCTTATCGAAAATCCAATTATGTACAGCAAACCCGATTACGCTAGTTTTAAGGTTGGCGACATGGACATCATTATCGCAGTCTATGCACCTAAAGGCAATTTCAACGCAAAAATGCTCGAGCCTGAAATGAAGCGTATGATGACAGCCCAAAAGCAATTTTTAGGTTCTTTTAATGCAACAAAAAAATACGCTGTTTTGCTTTATCTGTCGGATTTACAAGCAGAAGACGCAAAAGGTTTTGGCGCTTTAGAGCATCCAACATCAACAACGGTGGTCATGCCAGAATCGCTTTCGCTAGAACAAATGAACGAATCGATGCGTGATGTTGTTTCGCACGAATTTTTTCACATCGTTACACCATTAACGATTCACTCGAAGGAAATTGCAGATTTTGATTTTGCAAATCCAAAGATGTCGGAACATTTGTGGATGTATGAAGGTGTTACAGAATATTTCGCAAACTTATTCCAGATCAACCAAGGTTTAATTTCCGAGGAAGATTTCTACAAAAGAATTAGCGGAAAAATGAAAAATGCGGCACAAATGGATGATAGCATGTCGTTTACTGAAATGAGTAAGAATGTTTTAGTTGAGCCATACAAAACGCAGTACGTTAATGTGTACGAAAAAGGAGCGTTAATTGGTATGTGTGTGGATATCATCATAAGAGAAAAAAGTAACGGAAAGCGCGGCATTTTGGACATGATGCAAAAGTTATCGCAACTTTACGGCGTTGATAAAGCATTCAATGACAAGGAATTATTTGATAAAATTGCAGAAATTACGTATCCTGAGGTCAAACAATTCTTGATCACGCACGTACAAGGAACAACCCCGATCGACTATAATGCCATTTTAGCAAAAGTGGGCGTTACGCCACAAGAAACTGAAATTTCAGGAAATCCGTTTATCGCAGGTCAAAGTCCGAGAATATCAGTTAATCCGCAAACAAAAGAAATTTATTTGTTAGCATTACCTGAAATTCCAGCTTTTTATACCAGTCTTGGAATTCAAGGAAACGACATTTTGTTGGCATTTAACGAGGTCAACTACAATTTAGATAACATTTACGACTTGATCAACGCAAGTGAAACATGGAAAGACGGTGATAAAATCACGATTAAGTACAAGCGCGATGGTGTTGAAAAAACGGCTTCTGGAACTATTGTGCTTCCGAAAGAAAAGTCGATGGGATTTAAAGCCACTGACACGTCGAAAGACGCATTAAAGCAAGCTTGGCTCAAAAAATAATGGATTAGTTATTTTTAAAGTTGTTTTAAAAGCGCTGCTGTAAAAAGTGGCGCTTTTTTGTTTGGAAAAAAGTGAGAGAATCCACGCTTAAATTTTTACTTTGCGAACCAAAATAAAAATAGATATGAGAATTTTACTTTTCAGTTTTGCTGCGGCTTTTTTATTGTTTTCTTGTAAAGACGAAAAAAAACCAAACGGCAATTTACTGATCACGGGAACGGTTAAAGATTTAAAAGCGGGGAAACTCTATTTAAAGGAACAAATGGACAGTACTTTAACAACGCTTGATTCTTTAGTAATTGATGGAAATTCAAATTTTGAATTCGATTTAACGATTGAAGGTCCAAAAATGTTGTACTTGTTTTTAGATCGAGGCGTTACCAGCTCTATGGACGATGTTTTACCCATTTTCGTAGAAAAAGGAACCATAACCATCGATACACAATTAGAGGGTTTCTACGCCAATGCAAAAGTAACTGGAAGTGAAAACCAGAAATTGCTAGAAGAGTACAAAAAAATGCAATCGCGCTATACCAATATCAATTTGGATTTACAGCAACAGCGACTAAATGCACTTCGTTTCAATAAAACATTTCGTTTAGACAGTATTGACAAAGCTTCCGCAGAAATTGTAAAAAAGATGTACTTAAGTGGAATCAATTTCTCATTAAATCATCGGGATAAAGAAGTTGTTCCCTTTATTCTTACCACTGATTTGTACGACATGACTTTCAAGTATCTCGATACGATTTATAAAAATTTGGATCCTAAAGTCTTAAAATCAAAAGACGGGCAAAAGCTGCAAAAGCTTTACGAGATTCGTAAAAACATGGAGCAATAGCGAAAATGACTATTGTTTGATAAAACAAAAAAGTCGCCTCGAAAGAAGCGACTTTTTTTATTGAGCCGATAGAGGGACTCGAACCCACGACCTGCTGATTACAAATCAGCTGCTCTAGCCAGCTGAGCTACACCGGCGTCTCAATACGGGTACAAATATAGGTTCAGAATTGATATTTGCAAAAGTTTTTTGAGATTTTTTTTGAGAAAAAACTACGCTAAAGCATTGATTTTAGTAATCAATTGATTTGCAGTTTGTTCTAATTCCACATTGATTTGTCTGAAATGTGCTTTTTTATTCTCAACCTTCTTTGCATTCACTTTTGCAATTAAACTATCAAAAGCAGTGATTGCTTCTTCGATGATTGCATTTGATTCTGCAGATGGTTTTCCTGTAGTTGAGATTTCAATTAAATACACTGCCTCAATGATATCTCCCAAAACAAAATTGATATCTTTCTTTAAATTTCTAACGTTTGCCATAATAATTTCAGCTAATTTGGCGGCAAAGGTACACTTTTATTGTTCAAAATCAGTTTCCCACGAAAACCTCTAAAAATGTTGCTTCGCCTTTAAATAAAATTGGATTGCTTAAAGCAGCCGGAACTAAAAAAGTTTGACCCGCTTTAACCTCGAGCACGGTCTCGCCAAAGTGCAAGTCGATGCAACCGCTAACTACCATGAAAACAGTAAATACGTCGCGATCAGGAACCAGATAGGTACTCCCCTGGCTCAACTGAACCTCGAATGTATTGAAATACGGACACTCAACTAAAATAGAAGTCGCCGTGGTACTCTTACTGACTTTCGCATCGTTTGCATCAAAATTAATCGCATCGAGCGATTCTTCGATGTGCAGCTGCCGTTTCTTTCCGTCTTGATCAATGCGATCAAAATCGTAAATACGGTAGGTAATATCCGATGTTTGCTGAATTTCTGCAATGACAATGCCAGCACCTATCGCGTGTACGGTTCCCGTTTCAAGAAAAAAAGTGTCGCCTTTCTGAACTTCGTAATGCTTCATCAAGTCGGTAACCGTACTTGAATCAATTGCCGACTTAAATTCGTCTATTGAGATGTTTTCATTAAATCCGGCGATAAGTTCCGAACCCGTATCGGCCTGAACTACATACCACATTTCGGTTTTTCCAAAACTGTTATGTCGCTTCTGAGCTAAAGCATCGTTTGGATGCACCTGAATCGACAGCTGTTCTCGGGCATCTAAAAGTTTAAATAACAACGGCAGTTGGTTCCCATACTTTTCAACAATCGAAGCTCCCAAAATATCGTTTCCATAATCTTGAAGTAATTCGTTGATGTTCTTTCCAGTGTAAACTCCGTTTGCTACTACGCTGGGCGCTTCCGACAAACCGCTCAACTCCCAACTTTCGCCAATTCGGTCGTTAGGAATTTCTTTATTAAAGAGCGTTTTTAACTTATTTCCGCCCCAAATTCGATACTGAAAAATAGGATTAAAGAAAAGCGGATAGGATTGAAAACTATTTTCCGTCATAGCTCACAAAATTTCGTGGTGTTTCGTAAAGTGTGATATTCAAATCGAGGTGCTCAGGCAACTTTGGTTTCATTTTGTGATAAATAACGTATGCAATGTGCTCGGCCGTTGGATTTAAATCTGCGAACTCTTCGCAATCCAAATTTAGATTTTTATGATCAAACTTTTGCTCTACTTCGGCTTTTATTAAGTCAGCTAAAATCTTAACATCCATCACATAACCCGTTTCGGGATCAACTTCACCTGTTACCGAGGCAATCAATTCGTAATTGTGTCCGTGAAAATTTGGATTATTGCACTTTCCAAAAACCTGTTGATTTTTCTCAAACGACCAGTCTTTTCGATACAATCGGTGTGCAGCGTTAAAATGTGCATGTCTACTAACAGTTACTCTCATTCAGTTGGTAAGTTATGTGATTCAAAATAGTGATAAAACTCATCGAAAATAATTTTAAACCACGCGGTGTAAATTTCGGGATGTGCTAACATATCGGCTTTGATTGCTTCGATCGACATCCATTTCCAATCGGCTACTTCGTCGGGATTGATTTGCGGCGAATCGTTAAAATAACCGATCAAAACATGGTCGAGTTCGTGTTCGGTTAAACCGTTGTCGAACGGCGCTTTGTAAATAAAATGAAATACTTCATTTAGAGGCGTTTCAAAACCCATTTCCTCTCGCAAACGACGCGTTCCTGCCTCGATATTGCTTTCGCCATCGCGCTGATGACTGCAGCAGGTGTTTGTCCACAATAAAGGTGAATGATACTTATGCGCAGCGCGTTGTTGCAGCATAACTTCCTTCTTTGAATTCAATATAAAAACCGAAAAAGCCCTATGTAATACCGCTTTTTCGTGCGCTTCAAGCTTTGGCATTAGCCCGATTTGCGTATCGTTTTCATCAACTAAAATAACCAACTCTTCAAGCATCAAATACAAAATTGAATTTACAAGTTATGTTCCATTTTTTAAAACAATCTACAAAGATACCAATACCAAAGTGTATCGAATCGCTATTTTAATGTTTTCACAACAATTGTTCTCATTTTAAATGCAGCGCAATGATTTATTGTTAAACACAATCTTGATTCGACTTCAAACTACAACAAATTGGCAACCGCCTTTGCACATTTTTCGCCATCGATAGCGGCCGAAATAATACCGCCTGCAAAACCAGCTCCTTCGCCACACGGAAACAAACCAGCAATTTCGGGATGTTGTAATGTTTCATGATCTCTGGGAATGCGCACCGGACTTGAAGTTCTTGATTCTGGCGCGTGTAAAATAGCATCGTTTGTTAAGTAACCGCGCATGCTTTTCCCGAATTCTACAAATCCGACACGCAATGTTTCTGCTATAAACTTGGGGAAAACCGCACCGAGTTCAACCGAACTCGTTCCCGGAACATACGATGTTTTTGGTATTTCAGCTGAAACTTTTCGTTGCGTAAAGTCGACCATGCGTTGTGCCGGAACGCGTTGCGATTCGCCGGCTAATTTCCACGCTTGTTGTTCTATTTGTTTTTGGAATTCCAATCCTGCCAATGCGCCAAATTTGGCAAAAGGTTTGAAATCATCCAATCCCAACTCAACAACGATTCCACTGTTTGACGTTGCTTGATCGCGTTTCGAAGGCGACCAACCGTTTGTAACCACTTCACCAGGAGCAGTTGCGCAAGGAGCAATTACGCCACCTGGACACATGCAAAACGAATACATACCGCGACCGTTAACTTGCTTTACAATACTGTAAGGCGCGGGCGGCAACAACGGACCACGATCGGCGCAAGAATACTGAATTTGATCAATCAAACTTTGCTGGTGCTCAATTCGAACACCTAAGGCAAAAGGTTTGGCTTCAATTAAAATTTGTTTATGGTGTAAAAGCTCGAAAATGTCGCGAGCAGAGTGTCCGGTTGCTAAAATAACCGCGTCGGTTGCTATTTTATCATTGCCATTCACTTCAACTCCTTTTATTTTTCTGCTTTGAACAATAAAATCGGTTAGTTTCGACTCAAATAGCACTTCGCCGCCGTGGGCAATAATGCACTCGCGAATGTCTTTAATAATTTGTGGAAGCTTGTTGGTTCCGATATGCGGATGCGCTTCGACTAAAATTTCGGAAGTTGCGCCAAAGGCAACCAAAAGATGCAAAATACGGTCGATATCGCCGCGCTTTTTCGAACGTGTGTACAACTTTCCGTCGGAATAGGTCCCTGCGCCGCCTTCGCCAAAGCAATAATTCGATTCTGGATTTACCACGTGATCGCGGTTAATCGCTTTTAAATCGCGACGTCTTGCTTGCACATCTTTTCCGCGCTCGATTACTATAGGTTTCAGTCCCAATTCAATGAGTTGCAAAGCGGCAAATAAACCTGCAGGTCCGGCTCCTACAACAACAACAGGTTTTGCGTGAGTAACATTTTGGTACTTGGGTAGAGAAATTGCACGTTCAAAAGGAGCTTCGCCTTGGAAGCGCACATCGAGCTTTAAATTGATTTTAATTAGCTTTTGCCGGGCGTCAATGGAGCGTTTTAAAACAACGCAGGTATCAATCTCGGCGTAAGACACTTGCAAAAGCCGCGCAACATGACTCTTAATTAACTCGGGATTTGCTGCAATTTCGGGCGTTACTTGAACAAGCAATTCTTTTGACATGCCGCAAAGGTAAAAAATAGCAACTCCAATCGAAAGCGAATACTTTGTCTAGATGTTTTCTTTTTGAGAAGATAGCCGACTTTGATACGTTGACCATTTAACGTATTGGTTTGAAGTATTAAGACCTTAGTATTAAGACTTTGGTATTAAGAATAAAGACTTTGGTATTAAGACCGAAATTTAGCTGATGGCGTGAATGTGTGCCTAAAATCTGTTTTTGTAGCTCCTAAGGTGTATTGCAAGATACTTTTCCAACGAAATCCTCAAGAAATGTGGAACTAGAAGGAGGCCAAAAGCCGAACTATCTCTCAATCATTTCCTCTTTTTTATTCTTCTCATAACGAAATCTTTGAATCTTTAAATCTTTAAATCTTTAAATCTCGAAATCTCGAAATCTCGAAATCTCGAAATCTTTAAATCTCGAAATCTTTAAATCTCGAAATCTTTACGAAGCTTATTCCGGCTGTTCGCTATAGTCCGCAAAAAATACGGTTTGTTCACGCTGCGGGTTTTGGGCTTCTTAGGTCGCCCGCACCCGCAGGTTCACAATACCGTATTTTTCTTACGGGCTGCCGCTACCATCCGGGCTAGGAAAATCGTTACAAACGTTTAAAGGAAAGAAGAATATTCGCTAAGGTTAGATGGAGGCAGGTGTCGAATTTTAACTCACTTTTCAAAAAAACTAACCTTTCAAGTAGATTAAACGTTACTATCTTTAAAAGGATTGAAAGAAATTACGGAAATGCAATAAATCTAGCAATTGTTGAATTCTCAGTATGATCTAAATACATTTTAACCTTAGACATGTAAAGTAAAAAATAACATCACTTTGACTATCTTTGTATTGCACAGGAAATCACTGTAAGATAATGAAATTAACAATAAAAAATCTCGGCAAAATTGAAAACTGCCAGCTAGAATTAAATAATTTAACGATTCTTGTTGGTGATAATAACTCAGGAAAAACTTATGTTACATACAGTATTTATGGCGCGTTAAAGTATTGGCAAGATTTCATAAACTATGCGAATTTTAAGGACGTCGAACAGAAAATTAAATCTGATGGTCAAATTACTCTTAATCAAACGCAAATTATAGCGCTAGTTGACAAATCTATTAAAAATGAGAGTGAGAGATTCAAAAGAAGAATTAGAGATTTATTTAACGATAAAGAAAAAATATTCGATACTGCCTCAGTAAAAATTGAATTTGACAAACCTCAAAATTTTAAAAATTGTGAAAGAAAAATTCGAGTCGGCGAGAATATAAGTTTTGAGGGAAGTATAAAAAATAACAACCTAACATTTTTTTTTAAAAACTCTTCAAATGAGGAATTGAGTGACAGCATGATGCGAAATATTGTAGGGGACTTGTTTTCAATGTTAGTTTTTGATAGTATTTTTCCTGATCCAACTATTATTACAGCTGAAAGACTTGGTATATCATTGTTTTACAAGGAATTAGACGAAAGAAGAAACTCAATGATTGAGGGTTTACAAAAGCTTGACGATAAGGATGACAACACTCATCCCTTAGATTTTATTATTAATATGAGTGCTTATTATGCAACCCCAATAAGAGACCACATCGCATTCACAAGGAGCCTCGATAACATCAAAAAAAATCAAACTGAGTTGGATGTTAGTTACCCAGTTGAAATAATCAAAGAGATTTTGGGGGCGGAATTTAAAAAAGAAAACAAGCAAGACATTAGATTTTATAACAAAAACAAGAAGAATAATCGATTTGATATACCGTTATATTTAGCATCATCTTCTGCGAGATGTATAGTGGATATTTATTTCTACTTAAAGCATATTGCAAAAAAAGATGACGTTTTAATAATAGATGAACCTGAAAGTCATTTAACCCTACGTAATCAAAGATTAATGGCGAAATTGATTGCTGCAATAGTTAATTTAGGTATTCGAGTATTCATAACTACTCATAGTGATTTTTTGATCAAAGAACTAAACAATCTTGTGCTCCTTAATAATGACTTTCCTGAAAAAGATGAGTGGCTTGCAAAAAATAAAAAGTTTTACAGTTCATCAGATAAACTCAGCAACGATTTAATTTCTGTTTATCAAGCATTCCGAGGAACTTTAACCCCAATGAAAATCACAAATAAAGGGATAGAAATTCCTTTCTTTGATGATGAAATCAATTCATTGTTTCACATGTCGTCTGACCTTGAATACTATATAGAATAATGAAAGAGATTTTTTGTAACGAACAGGTTCTTCAAGATTTTGACCAATTAAGATGCGAGCTAAGGCTTCAAGAAGAAACAACTGGGCAATCAATAACTATTTCTGGAATTCCATATAATGCAATATTGCTAAAGCTTGATATAGATCGACATAATTATAAAGTACGTTCGGCGTACCTAAGAAGGGGGCTGGAGTTCATACATAAAGGTTGCGACTACTGTCTAATTTTACCGGACAAACAACTTATTATTCTATTCGAATTAAAATCTTATAACCCAAAAGGCTACGCCGACCAATTTGCCGCTTCAGAACTTTTCATTGACTATTGTATAAAACTTTGGAATAAATTCAATTGTGATGATTCGATTTTTGAGTTTAAAAGAATATTACTAAGCCCCAGGTTTAATTATGGATTTACTAATAAAAAAGAATTGCATAAATTAACTAAAAATGATAGATGTAATAATGAAGTTAAAATATACTCCCCAGGATTTCCTTCTAGAATGAGACTTGAAAAGGTTCTGTAAAAAATAAGAGGTGCCAATAAGCTTTAAAACCTTAAAGGCAGTTTTTCCTATTAATCAGCTATAAATTAATCTGTTGATAAAAAGTTACAAACAAAAAGAGATTGTAAGTCATTTAAAATCATATCAATGCGGGATATCATAAAACGTTTATTAAGAAAACAAAAGATTAATGAGGCTGTAACAATAATTGAGGTTATTGATAAGAAGACAATTAGACGTCAAATCCTTATTGATTGTTTTTTTAGGAACCATCAACTAATAAAAGACTTTAAACTAGCATTTAGCCGCTATTGTGACATAACCGGAACGTGGAATTCACCAGCTTTTGCAGATTCAAATTTAACAAACAGAGCTTATTATGAAACACTAAAACAAGTTTCAGACGAGGAGTATTCTTTTGCTCAATGCGAAGCCGTAAAAACAATAGAAATACATAAACTTGCCGTTGAAGACTACATTAGAAGTTTAGATACGCAGTATAAAAATTTAAAATCACTCTACGATCAGTTAATCAAAAACGAAGGTAAATTTCCAAACATTTTGCATAAATGAATTATCAAAATTGAAAGATAGTAACGCCAAATATCACTTCAATTATAAGTAAACCTTAATTTTCGAAAGAAAGTAATCATGATTAAATGAATCATTAAAGTTTAAAAAATAAAGTTTAAGATATGAAGAAAATGATTTTTTTGTTTTTTGTTTTGCTAGTCAACTTGCCATTTTTTGGACAAGAAAAATGCTTCGAAATGAAAGTTAAAAATGATGAAGTAACCGCAAGTACTACTATCTCATCAGATACTATTGAAATTAGTGGTCTTTTAGTTAAAATCACAGCAGGAACGCGAAAAGATTCGTATCCAAAAATATTATTTCAGGTAAAAGATGCTTGTATAGACGAGTATTCGCCAATTTTTATCCTATTTGAAAGCGGTAAAAGAATTAAAAGTACAAATTTTGTTTACGCACATAATTGTGATGGACAAACGGGGTTTATAATTAATAAAAGTCAAAATGAAAAACTACTTTTAACCGATAAGATTAAGACAATTAGAATCGATACAAGAGGTAATTATCTTCAAGTTGATTTAACCACAGAACAAGCAGATAAATTGCAAAGAGCACTTAAATGTTCTTTTAATAGAAATTCGTGGCAGTCAGAAATTAAGTATAAAGGTAGCTGGTAATGTAGCAAACAAGCTAATTAGCCCTAGAAAGCTTTCTAGTATAAGGCACTTTCTGAATTTGCACACAAATCATTAAAAAACGACAGAAAACTCCACTAATCATCTCCTGCAACTCTTTTCCGCGTTAAGGATGGCAGCGGAAATCTTGTTTTGCGCTGCCGCTAACGGCGCAAAAAAAATTGCAGCGAACAGCCTGACGGCGCGTGAACTTTTGTTGTTGACGCACTATTTTCGCGCCGGAACGCCCACATTAAAATACGTACAAAAAAAAGCCGCTCTTAAACGAAACGGCTTCTATACATTTTTTATCTGCTTTAGGTTTATCCTCTAAACTTGGCTTCCAGCTCGTAAACGTGCTCTAAGATTTTAGCATCTTCATCGCTAAAGCTTACGTGGCGGCGCGACATTGCAATTTTTGCCGTCTCAAACGCTTTTTTGGTGAGGTAAGAGGTAAAACCCGCTGCAC
The DNA here is from genome assembly GCA_943371725.1 of Pseudanabaena sp. UWO311. Classification (GTDB taxonomy): domain Bacteria; phylum Bacteroidota; class Bacteroidia; order Flavobacteriales; family Flavobacteriaceae; genus Flavobacterium. Next base: position 52,623 of record CALRVY020000001.1, read on the forward strand.
CGCCCCAAGAAAATCCGGGTACGAAATTTCTCGGAAAGCCAGCTCCAAAAATATTGGCCGAAACGCCTACAACGGTGCCGGTGTTAAACATGGTATTGATTCCACATTTGCTGTGATCGCCCATCATTAATCCACAAAATTGCAAGCCTGTTTTTTCAAAACGCTCGGTTTCGTAGCTCCACAACTTTACTTCTTCGTAATTATTTTTCAAGTTCGAATTATTTGTATCGGCACCTAAATTGCACCATTCGCCGAGTACCGAATTTCCGAGAAAACCGTCGTGACCTTTATTGGAATACGCGAAAAGTACCGAATTCGAAATCTCTCCTCCTACTCGGCAATGCGGGCCAACAGTAGTTCCGCCGTAGATTTTTGCACCCAATTTCACCACTGCCTGCTCGCACAATGCAAACGGACCGCGGATGATACTTCCTTCCATAATTTCGGTGTCTTTACCAATATAAATAGGGCCGCCAGATGCATTTAACGTCACAAACTCCAACTTCGCACCTTCTTCGATAAAGATATTTTCGGCCGCAATGGTTTGAACTGATTTTGGAATGGGTTGTGAACTGCGATCGGACGTTAGCAATTCGAAATCGTCGCGAATCGCAGCGTCGTTTTTAGAAAAAATGTCGTGAGGTTTTTGGATGCTTACCACATCTTCGGGTACTTCTAGAATTTCGTACTGGTCGAAATCAATTTCCTCTTGAACCGAGGTCGTAAAAAAGGCAATAATATCACCATTCTTCGCAATGGCTTGGTTGGCCTCGAGGTTTTGAACCATTTCCACGAGTACATTACTGGGCATTACAGACGCATCGATCATGATGTTTTCGTCGAGTTCGACCATGGGGAATTTCTCGGAAAGATATTCTTCAGTGAGCGTTGTGATTGTGTTTCCGAGATGGCGTTCCCATTTTTCGCGAATGGTTAGAATACCTATGCGGATATCGGCAACAGGTCGGGTAAACGTAAAAGGTAGTAAGGCATTTCGGTGCGGGCCGTCGTAAAGGATGTAATTCATGGTTTCAAAAGAATGATGCTAAAGGTACGAAGCTCCGCGAAAATGCAGGCAAAAAAAAACCTCCCGAATTTCGAGAGGCTTATAGGATAGCAAAACAGCTTATTTAATGTGCTTCGCGTATTTGTTTTTGAATTTGTCGATACGACCAGCAGTATCGATAAGTTTAGATTTACCTGTGTAAAAAGGGTGAGAAGATCTAGAGATTTCCATCTTTACAACTGGATACTCTACACCTTCGTGAACGATGGTTTCTCTAGTATCAGCAGTAGATTTAGTGATGTACACTTCTTCGTTAGACATGTCTTTAAAAGCGACTAATCTGTAATTTTCCGGGTGGATTCCTTTTTTCATGGTTTTTCTATTTGTGTCGTACTTTAGGTTGATGCTTTCGAAAACGAAAGGTATTCCGCCGGTTCCGACTTTTATTATCAGTTCAAATTTGAGAGCGCAAATGTACAACTATATTTAAATCAGAAAAATAATTACACGAATAAAGTTGCAATGAATTTTATAAATTTAAGCACATCTTACTTTTACTATCTTTACAACCGTAATTTTTACGATTTGAATACGCGAAACATTCTTGCTTTAGGTTACGGTTTAGCTGGCGCAGCCGTGTACATTCTTTTACAGAGTTATTTATACTTCTTCAATCCGCATTTAGCAACGAATTTGTGGTTTGGCTTGGTTTTATTTACAGTACTTATTTTGTTTCCTGCGGTAGCCGTTTATCGGTATCGAAAGTTACTTAAATACATTTCATTTAAAGAGGCGTTTGGCACTTTTTTTCTTTCTTTACTGGCAATGATTGTATTGATTTTCATTTATAATACCTTTGTTTTAAATGTCTTATATTCTGATGAGCAAGTGCTTTTTCTGAAAAATTTACAGACTGAATTTAATATCAGCATCATGGAACAGAGCAATGCAAAGGCTGCGGATATTAAAGAGGCACGAAAGTTGTCGGCCGAGATGGATCCGAGAGCAATAAGCGGTTTGTTTCGGCAATCGCTCATAAAACTTTTACTAATGAGTATTATCGGTATGCTTTACTCGCTACTGATGAAAAACAAAGCTACTGTATAATTACATGAATATCAGCGTCGTAATACCTTTATTAAACGAGCAAGAATCGCTGCCAGAATTGCACGCTTGGATTACCAAAGTAATGCACGAAAACAGCTACAGTTATGAAGTCATTTTTATTGACGATGGCAGTACTGATCGATCGTGGAACATTATTTCAGACTTAGCTCTTGCCGACAGCCACGTTCGGGGTTTACGATTTCTGACCAATTACGGAAAATCGCAAGCCTTACACGCCGGTTTTGCCGCAGCTTCAGGCGATGTCGTTATCACTATGGATGCCGATTTACAAGACAATCCGGAGGAAATTCCAGCGCTGTTCCAAATGATAACCGCCGACAATTACGACTTAGTTTCAGGTTGGAAAAAGAAGCGTTTTGATGATGTAGTGACCAAAAACCTACCTTCCAAACTTTTTAATTGGGCAGCGCGACGAACTTCCGGCTTAGATCTTAACGACTTCAATTGCGGTTTAAAAGCATACAAAAATCAAGTGGTTAAAAATATTGAAGTTAGTGGCGAAATGCACCGATACATTCCTGTTTTAGCCAAAAATGCTGGTTTTAGAAAAATCGGTGAAAAAGTAGTGAAGCACCAAGCGCGCAAATACGGCGAAACCAAATTTGGTATGGAACGTTTTATAAACGGATTTTTAGACTTGATTACGATTTGGTTTTTGTCGCGTTTTGGAAAACGTCCGATGCACTTATTTGGCGCGATGGGTTCGGTGATGTTTATCATCGGATTTTTAGCTGCTGGTTTTATCGGAATCAATAAGCTCGTTCGCTTATACAGCGATATGCCCACAATACGAGTTACTGAAAATCCGTGGTTTTACATTGCGTTAACGACTATGATTATCGGAACACAACTTTTTTTAGCGGGCTTTTTGGGCGAAATTATTTTACGAACCAAGAACAACGAACCGAGATACAAAATAGCAGAAGAAACTAACTAATAAGACAACTATTATGGTTAACACAGACATCTTAGCAAAAATTAATACTTGGAAATCGGATATTTTTGATTCCGAAACACAAAAACAACTACTTGACCTAGAAGCTCTTGGCGAAAAAGAGCTTACCGAAGCTTTTTACAAAGACTTGGAGTTTGGAACAGGCGGCATGCGCGGAATTATGGGTGTTGGAACAAACCGCATCAATAAATATACTTTAGGAAAGAGTACGCAAGGTTTATCTGATTATTTGCACTCTAGTTTTCCGAATCAAGAAATTTCGGTAGCTATTGCCTACGATTGTCGCCACAATAGCGATACCCTAGCTCATGTAGTTGCCAATGTTTTTTCGGCAAACAACATAAAAGTGTATTTATTTGAATCGCTCCGACCTACACCAGAATTGAGTTTCGCGGTACGCAAATTGCAATGTCATGCAGGTATTGTGCTTACTGCATCGCACAATCCGCCGGAATACAACGGTTATAAAGTGTATTGGAACGACGGCGGACAATTAGTTCCGCCTCAGGATAAAGAACTTATCGCTGTAATTGATGCCTTGCACTATCAAGATATTAAGTTTGAACCTAAACCGGAACATATTACTAAAATAGGAGCTGAAATCGACCAGGCTTTTATAACGAGTACTATTCAAAATGCAACTATTTTGCAAAAAGAAGGTGCTCGAAACGACTTGAAGATCGTTTTTACTTCGCTTCACGGGACATCCATAACTGTTGTGCCAGAAACTTTAAAGCAAGCGGGCTACACCCAAGTTCATCTTGTCGACGAGCAAAAAACGCCCGACGGAAATTTTCCAACGGTAGTTTCTCCAAATCCAGAAGAACCCGAAGCATTGACTTTGGCTTTAGCTTTAGCTGAAAAAGTGGAAGCTGATATCGTAATTGGAACCGATCCAGACTGCGATCGTCTTGGAGTTGCCGTTCGTAACAACGAAGGTTCGATGGAATTGCTGAATGGAAATCAATTAATGATTTTACTGACTGCCTTTTTGTTGGAAAAGTGGAAATCGGAAAATAAAATTAATGGAAAACAATTTGTGGGAAGTACGATTGTTTCAACACCGATGATGCACGCTTTAGCAGAATCGTACGATGTACGTTGCATGGTTGGCTTAACTGGATTCAAGTGGATTGCCAAAATGATTAAAGACCATCCGGAATTGGAATTTATAGGTGGTGGCGAAGAAAGTTTTGGCTATATGGTTGGCGATAATGTGCGCGATAAAGACGCGGTTGCCTCTACTCTACTCGCTTGTGAATTAGCAGCATACGCAAAAGCAAATGGTAGTTCCGTTTATAAAGAACTTGAAAATTTATATTTGGATTTGGGTTACTTCCATGAAACATTAATCAGCTTAACCAAAAAAGGAATCGACGGTTTGGCAGAAATTCAAGCGATGATGACCGGTTTCCGCAGCAACCCACCGAAAGTAGTTGCTGGTGAACAAGTTGTTATGATAGAAGATTACCATACTTCGAAAGCTCACGATTTTACAAGTGGAACAGAACTCACGCTCGATCTACCGAAATCAGATGTATTGATTTTCTATTTAGCTGATGGCTCTAAAATCGCAATGCGCCCAAGTGGAACTGAACCCAAAATTAAATTCTACGTAAGTGTGCAAGCAGCAGTCGATTCTTCAACTGCACTGCAAGCAGCAAAAACACAATCTAAAAATCGTGTTGCCGCTATCGTAAGCGATCTAAACCTGAAATAATGAGTAATTTTAAAAGGCTATTGCCTTACGCGCTTCCGTACAAACGATTTGCGTTTTTGAATATTTTCTTCAACATTTTGTACGCGCTGTTCAGTACTTTATCGTTCGTAGCGCTCATTCCGATGTTGCAGGTTTTGTTTGACCAAACGAAACAAGTACGGAATAAACCCGTTTTTACAAGCATTTACGAATTAAAGGCCTATTTGCAAGACAATTTGAGCTATTACATTACGCACACCACAGATACGTACGGTGAAGAGCGAACTTTAGCTGTAATGATAACCGGAATTATCAGTATTTTTTTACTGAAAAATCTGGCCGACTATTTTGCCATGTTCTTTATTACATTTCTAAGAAACGGACTTTTGCAAGACATTCGAAATGCGATGTATCGGAAAATTGTAGAGTTGCCATTATCGTATTTCTCTGAAAAGCGAAAAGGAGACGTCATTGCGCGTATTTCGAACGATGTGAACGAAGTTCAAAATTCGTATTTGATTATTTTGGAAATGGCTGTTAAAGAACCTCTTACAATCATTTTCACCATCATAATGATGTTTGGAATCAGTGTAAAACTCACTTTATTTGTTTTTATCTTTATTCCAATTTCCGGATATGTTATCAGTCTTATCGGAAAACAACTTAAAAAGCAGTCGGGCCGTGCGCAAGTGGAACAAGGTATCTTCTTATCCACGATCGAAGAAACATTAGGCGGATTGAAAGTAGTGAAGAGTTTTAATGCCGAAAAACGATTTATCAACACATTTAAAAAATCTACCAATAAGTTTTTTCACTTATCAAACACGATTTCACACCGACAAAATTTAGCTTCTCCGGTGAGTGAGTTTATGGGAATTGTTACCATAGCCGTTTTATTATGGTACGGCGGACATATGGTTTTGATTGAGAAATCGCTGCAAGGAGCACAGTTTATTGCTTATATGGGATTGGCATACAACATTTTAACTCCTGCCAAAGCCATTTCTCGAGCAAGTTACGCAGTGAAACGTGGAAATGCCGCTGCCGATCGAATTTTGGAAATCTTAGAAACTGAGAATCCAATCGTAGATGAAAAAGACAGCGTAGTAAAAACAGCTTTCGATGACTCCGTTCGTTTAGAACAAGTGACATTTGCGTATGAAGATGAACCTGTTTTAAAGAACTTTTCGCTGGAAATCCCCAAAGGAAAAACGGTTGCTTTAGTCGGACAAAGTGGTTCTGGAAAATCGACCATTGCCAATTTGCTTACTCGATTTTACGATGTACAACAAGGAACCATTGCTATCGATGGAACACCAATAAAGAAAATGACTTTAGAGTCGCTGCGCAATTTAGTTGGAATGGTTACTCAAGACAGCATTTTGTTTAACGCAAGTATTCGCGAAAATCTTTTGTTGGGAAAACCAAATGCTACCGACGAGGACTTGCAAGCTGCTTTAGATATTGCCAACGCAACCGAGTTTGTTCGTTTACTTCCAAACGGTATCGACACGAATATCGGCGATAGTGGGAACAAGTTATCCGGAGGTCAGAAGCAGCGTTTGTCGATTGCTCGCGCGGTTTTGAAGAATCCACCGATTATGATTTTGGATGAAGCGACCTCAGCTTTGGATACCGAAAGTGAAAAATTTGTGCAAGTGGCTCTGGAAAATATGATGCAAAACCGAACTTCAATCGTAATTGCACACCGTTTATCGACCATTCAAAACGCCGATTTGATCGTGGTTTTGAATCAGGGTGAAATTGTAGAACAAGGCACGCACGAAAGTTTACTTGCGGAAAAAGGCACCTATTTTAAATTGGTGAACATGCAATCGTTTGAACGATAAGACATAACTTTAGCAATCAATAAATGGTTTATACATGTTTGTTGAAAATGCTGAAATTGCGCTGACATCCGACCCAAATATGATTATTTGGAAATACCTCGATTTATCCAAATTCGTTGACTTGCTGCTGTACAAAAAGCTTTTTATGTCGCGCTCGGACAAATTCGAAGACCAATACGAGGGTACTTTTAGCGAACCTACGTACGAAGAAATCAAAAAACTAGCCGAGTACAAGCCTGGATTTCTCGATTATTACAAAGCGCAACGCAAAAAAGTCGTGATTAGCAGTTGGCATATCAACGAATACGAATCGTTTGCCATGTGGCAGATTTTTACCCAACGCAACGAAGGTTTAGCGATACAAACTACTTTAGGACGTTTGCAACAAGCGCTTTCCGCAAACGAAGAATATGTGCAACACATCGGAGAAGTTAATTACATCGACTACAAAAAAGAGCACATTCCGTTTGAGAATCCGTATTTTCCATTCTTGTTTAAACGAAAGAGCTTTCAATACGAACGTGAAATCCGTGTGATTACGGATGTTTCGCCTTACGGTTTAGAAATCGACAACGGCTTGAAAATCGAAATCGACATTGATACCTTAATCGACTGCATTTACATTCATCCCAAATCCGAAAATTGGTACAAGAATTTAGTTATCGAACTGGTTCGGCGCTTGGGTTTTGATTTCCGAGTGGAAAAATCAGATCTGGAGAGTGCTATTTTGATTTGATAATTGTTAATTTTTTCAAAAAATCTATTACTTTCACAAACGATTTTTGGTTCGAATATCTAAACAATTGCGTCTATGGAATTTGAGGTTATCTGTAAGAATTGCGAAAGTACTACAAGTGGTAAATATTGTTCTAATTGTGGTCAAAAAACGGCAACGGTTCGTTTAGATCGGAAATACCTCATCGAAGAGATAAAATACACCTTTCTCCACCTAAACAAAGGATTAACATTCACTATTAAAGAACTTTACACGCGCCCTGGACATACCGTTAGAGAATTTTTAGAAGGAAAACGAATAAACCACTACAAACCTGTTTTATTGGTTTTTGTTTTGGGAGGTATTGCGGGTTTAACGATGCATTATTTTGATTACGTAGAACAAAATTTAACAATAGTTGGCGGCACCAAAAAAGAAGTAACTAGTGTAAAAACGGCTATACAATGGATGATCGATCATTACGCCCTTTTTAATATTTTATTGATTCCGATTTTTGCCTTTTGTTCTTGGCTTTCCTTCAAAAAATACGGATACAATTACATTGAAAACATAGTAATTAACTGTTTTATTGGTGCTCAAATACTCGTTTACACCATCGTATTAACTCCAATTAAATACGCATTAATTATCAATGGCGTATCGCCCTTACTAGCTACACTGCTTGATTTTCCATCGTATTTTTTACCAGCCTGGTTGTACGTTCAATTATACAACAAACAAGAACTTGGCTTTGTGATTTTAAGAATGTTATTACTACTGTTCTTATTCTTTGTGGTTTTTGTGATTTTAACCTTAGCCATCTCCCTTATCGGGTACTTTGGCGGATTTATCACGGCAAAGTAATTACTGTATCTTGTAGTTTTTAACGTCGGCCGCTTTTCCTGGGAGTTTAAGCGAATTGTAGTGAATTTTATCCTCTACATCGAATTTTCCGTTTTTGTTAGAATCTTCAGCAGTTCTGAAATAGATCGTATTTGTTTCTTCGATGAGTTTCCAATCGATTAATTCGTGGAATGGTGCGGTTAATTTTTCGAAATTTGAGCCATCAACATTGCTAATATATAATGCTTTAATGTCTTTTTCATTTAATTGACCGTCGCGGTTGGTATCTTCATCTTCCAAGGTGTAAATCAAAAATTGCTGCTTGGTTTTATCTGCAACCGACTTTAAAAAAGTTGCTGTTTGTATGTAAACAGGCTTTTCGCTAAGTGCATAAATGGTGTCTTGACCTATTTTTTGAAACTTCAAATTGCTGAGCATGCCCGTAATTTCAAAGTCTCTGTAATTGGAAATATTACTTGGAGCATTAGACCCGACTTCGCCCGAATAGGTGTTTGAAGATTTGTAATCGCTGCGCAAACTCAATTTACCTAC
>CALRVY020000002.1:0-50370 GCA_943371725.1 Pseudanabaena sp. UWO311
CGATTTTTAAAACGTAATATTGCAATATTACCACGAGTAAAATATTTTAAATCAATATTTTAAGCTAATTTTTTCAAATGATTTTTCAATGCATTCATCGCTAAAATATATAACGCTTTTTTGAAAAATCGCTTACAAATGCGTTTGCCGTTCCAATAGTTGTTCCCAGCAGCTGGGATTAATGTCATGAATTAAAAAACTACAATCAGCGTCGAAAAGAACACGTTGCAAAGGCAAAAACTTAGCTTTTAGCCATAAAAAAAGACTGCCTGAAGACTAGTTTTGGTCGGAAGAATTGAGAGAAGGTAGATTATCTTCAGTTATTAGACTTTACGATAATAAGGCTCCTTTAATTTCATGTGACAATATTTCTCGTGAATTTTAGGATAGTTAAGAACATAATTATCATATCCAATCCACTTTAGTATTAGCATGTTTAATAAAGTATATAATCTTATTGAGGCGTAATACATATCATTGTTTTTGATAGTGTCTTCACGGTTGAGCCCTAATTTTAAGAAATCCGGAATTCGTCCATGCAAAAAGTCATTTCTAGTCTCGAGTACTTCCAAATCTGCAGGTAGCAATTCTATCCCTAATTTTTCAAATGGCGCTTTTAATCTAGCTTTATTAGTTGTTTGATTTATCTGTTCGATTTTCCTTCTTAATACTACTATTCCATCTTCATCAATTCTATCGCTGAAGTCATCGATCACCTTATTCAAGGCTTTACGGAAATCTTGAGATGTTTTTTTAGTTCGTATTGGCGCAAGGTTTAATTTTTCAGCACCCAATATCAAATCAGATAAACTTTCGAGAGCAATTGCATAACCTCCAGGTCGGAACAATAAAGATGCAGTACCACATTCCATCATGAGCATTATTATAGAAGTAAATTCTCCTGAAGTATGTAGTTTTTCACATAATCTAGAAAACTCGTCAAAACTAAGCGCTCTAAGTACTTTACTCTTATATAGTTTCTCAGCGGTAGCACTAGCCTTTCTAATATAAGAATATGGATTGCTATTCGATGGAGTGTACATCGTAAGCATACTATCTCGAAAGGTTGAGAATTGAAAATCATTATGGCATTTCATATCCTTTTTATTATATGAAAAGAAGTAACCATAATTGCCATGCGTACGCCCCGTTAAGAAACCTACAGCATTCTTAATAGCGAAAGCTTTATCTGCAAATTCTTCATAGCTAAGTTTTGAAATAGTTTCAATCCCAAAAAAGTGATTTCCATTTTTATCGTCAAAGTAATAGGCTTCCATTAAATCGTTTCCTATGATAGCCTCGACGTGAACAATTGATGATATTCCATAGTCATTGCGATATATTGTCGGCTCTATGTAAAAATGAAAATTATGAGATTCTTTTACCGGAATCAATAATCTATAATAAGCCTTCCGTCTTTTGCTGAATCCTTTGGAGCTTACAATGCCTGAAGATCCTCTCATTGTGCCTGTGCTTGTGGCATTGCTTAGAAAAAGTTTATTTATATGCAGTTCCCTGTTGTTCCAGATGAAAGTACTTTTCCGCAAAACTGTACCTACATTGATGTGCTCCCTATTTTTAAAATAACTAAATTCAAAAGTAATTTGACATTCTTTTTTCTTTATTTCGAATTCTGCATCTGCATCAATTCTAAACTTATCATCTATAAGTTTTCCTTTGAATCCAGTTTGGAACTCTAGTATAAATAATACTATATCAGCGTGATATAGTATTCTTTTGTCTCTGATTTTCATTTAGCTTTTTACGTTTTATAGTTTTTTTAAGTTTGTTACATTTTATTGTAATTTAAAAACAAAGTTATATGTTTGTAACAGATTTGGAGTTATAAAAGACTATAATTAAAAATTTACCTATGGATGAAGCGAAAACTGGTTTAGTAATTAAAGGACTAAGAGAAAAATATGGATATACACAAGAAAAACTTGCAGATTTTTTAGGAATCAAACGGGAAATGATCAGTTTTTATGAAACTGGTGGCAGAGAAGTTCCGCTTGAAGTATTAGAAAAGCTCTCAGATTTATTTGGGGTTGGATTGGATGTTTTTTTTCTTAACGATGTTGAGGAAGCATTAGCAGAAGTTGTTTTTGCTTTCCGAAAAGATGTTGAAAGCTATGATTTGGAAAACTTATCTGCTTTTGGGAAAATTGTTAAAAATTATTTGAAGATTAACAAGTTATACGATGGCTTACAATGAAAAAATTCTTGAGGCTAAGGCCAATAGATTTCGGAGAGAATGCGGCATCAGTCCTGACGTAGCATTGGACTTCGAAAACCTGCTGATTTCCCTTGATGTCCTAACAGTCCTTAGGCCATTAAAAGGGGAATTTTCGGGTATGGCGCTCAAGACAAAAGAGAGCCGTTTCATGCTTATAAACACAAATAATCCCGTAGGGAGGCAGCACTTTACCATTGGACACGAACTGTATCATCTTTTTATACAAGATGATTTTAGTTTTCAAATGTGTAAGGTTGGTGTTTTTGACAAAAAAGACCGTGAAGAGTATAACGCGGATGTTTTCAGCTCATACTTTCTTATGCCTGAAGCAGGCCTTGTAAAACAGATTCCTGAAAAAGAAATCGGTTGGGGTGAAACCATTTCACTTGCAACCATTATTAGGCTTGAGCAGTACTTTGGTGTTTCGCGTAAAGCTTTGCTGGTAAGGCTTAGCAAAAGTAAATATATAGATTATGATGATTATAAGCAGTACCTTACTGAGGTAACAAAAAGTGCAGTAGAGCATGGCTTTACTGATAAGCTTTATACACCTACTGGTGAACAACGCGTTGTTGGAAAATACGGAATCAAGGCGAAAAAGCTATTCGATAAAGATAAAATTTCTGAAAGTCACTATCATTCCCTAATGCTGGATATCGATATTGATGTTGACGATCCAAAATTCATGGATGATGGGAAAGACTATGAATGAACCAAGGATATTGCTTGACTGTGATGTGATCATCCATTTTACAAAAGCTGGTTATCAGCTTTTGCTACCAAAGATATTCCCTAACCGGTTTGTAATACTCGACAGAGTATTGGCTGAATTGGAAAGAAGGAAGAAGAGTTTAACACAGTTGGAGAATTTTATTGAATGGTCTAAAATTGAAGTTATTCCAATGCCTAATGATCCGGTAATTATTAAGGAATATGCGATTTTAAAAGATATTCGGGGAAGAGGCGAAGGAGAAGCAGCCTGCATGGCGGTAGCAAAGCATACGCAGGATTATATTGCGAGCAGCAATTTGAGTGATATTAAGAATTACTGTGAGTTACATGGTATTCAATACCTGACAACAATGGACATCCTGTTGCAGGCATACAATGACAAACTAATGACCGAAAGTGAATGTGATACATTTATTGCGGAAGTCAAGGCAAAGAAAAGCAAGCTGATTGACGGGATTGATAGTATAGTAGCCTATGCAAAAACTAAGAAATAGCCCTCTTAAGGGACAAAAAAACCGAAGCGTATGGAATACAACTCCGGTCTGGATATTATAAAATTGGTGGTACAATTATAATATTCTGCAAACGTAAGAGATAAATTCGATTACAAGTTATTCCTTGGGTAAAATTTGGCAGACACCTCAGTCTTAAATTGCGCTGCCAGCTCTAAATCATTGAAGCTATGGCTAAGAATGGAAGAAGAGGTGACGGACACCGAAATGGTGCCGTCAAGGGGCGTACCCAGACCTACAATCCAGCGACAAGACAATGGGTTAAGCGGGATGCGCGAACCGGGTTGTTTATGGATGTAAAAAAGGACGGAACGCCGTTTAAGGGAATAACTAAGGAGCGTTAGGCCCAAATGTGCCGAATTAGCACGGCGTGATGTTCGCTAAATAATTATCAATCATAAAAATTTCAGAAATGAACTCAAAAGTTTATAATTCTGTAAAAGCAACGATTTTTCAAAAAGATACCTGTGTAACCGTTTTCGGTAATACTGCCAAATTGATAAATGCAATTGCTATAACCGCAGCAGTATTTGTGGCGACAGCGTTAATAGTGAAAGCTATTGACCGCTGATGAAAAGCCAGTCATGATGTGACTGGCTTTTTTTATTCTTTAACACATTTCAAAATGAAAATTTTAGCACATGAGTTCGACCATTTTTCAACCAAATTCTAACGGTGATTGTAAGTTTGAACAACAAACATTTAATCAATTTATAAATGAGCGCAGTTTCGAAACGACTGGCTATATTTCATTTTATGAATGTATCTTTACTCAACCAGTTGTACTTGAAAATGTTACAGCAAGAGAAATATCATTTTTGAATTGTCGTTTTGAAAAGCAATTTTATCTAGGTAAATCTAGTTTCCATTTTATTTCAATAACTGGTAGTTCTGCAGATGATATGGACATAGTATCAAATACTGCTGATTTTCTCGTATTAAGAGGAATAACGGCAAGGGATATTGAAGTAAATGGGAGTTATCAGACTCTTCAGTTCGTTTCTACCAAAACTAATGAACTACTAGTTAACGATGTTAATACTAATCATTCTCATCGCCAATCCAGAATAGAATTCCATGTTGAAAATGAAGTCAAGAAATTAACACTGAAGTGCTCTGTTGTATATTCAGAAATTCTCTTTAAAGGAGGCTTTTATTCCACTACATTTTTTGAAGGTGATTTTAAAAAACGTATTGAGATTAAAGGCACTGTTGTAATTGAGAACCTTTATTTTGAATCCTCAGTATTTCACAACAGAATCGATATAGAAGAAGGAGAATTTGGATTTATCCAATTTTATAGAAGCTCTTTCAGTGGCTTAATCCATATCAATGATTTGAGTTTTCTTCAAAATGAACCTAGGGATTTGAGTATAAAAGAGCTCACATTGCACTCATCCCATTTTGAAAAAAACGTAACGGTGCATATTTCTAAAATCGAAGCGCTTAATTGCTCAAACTGTAATTTTAATGAAGTTTTTAACTTTAACAATTACAATCGTTTTAAAGAGGATCCTGTCGTAGCTGTGCGGATGGATGGAATTAGCCAAGGAAGTATTGTTGTTGAACAGGTTTACGCGGATGTAACACTCTCAGGGATCAATCTTGGCAATATTTATTTCAAAGATTTAGATATTCATACTCTTTACTTAATGGATTATCAAAATACTGGTGTTCTTACTTTCTCAAATATTAAAACAGGATATTTTTTCGTGATTCAGAATTCAATCTCCGGTAAAATGAATTTTCTTAATGCCGACATAAATGTGTTCAAAGAAATTGTTATTTCAGAAAGCAATCTTGATGGTGCTGATTTTAATAAGTACCCCAACAAAATTAGAGCCAAAAGTAAAAGCTCCATTGCTGGATACGGTTTGGAAAACCGCAAACGGAGAGTTTCAAGCTTAAAAAATACTTATAATCAACTAAAGAGAATAGCAAAAGGAAAAGGAGATGTCGATATTGCCAGTAAGTTTGAGTCGAGGGAACACAGACAATTACTTTTAAGCAAGAGATTGGGTTTTGATAGCTTACTTCTATTTCTAAATTACATCTCGAACAATAACGGAAACAGTTGGATTCGTGGAGTCTTTTTTACTTTAGGCACCTCGCTTTTATTTTTTGTTATTTATCTTAACACTCTAGGTGTAGACGTTAAGATGGAAGATCAATATCCTAATTTCATTCTGTTTATGAATTCTTTTCCCAAATTGCAACTGGAACAGTTTTCGGTTTGGAATAACGGATGGAAAACACAGTTGACTATTTGGTTGGCCAGAATTTTTATAAGTTATGCAATATATCAAACAGTGGCAGCATTTAGGAAATATGGAAAGTTGTGATTTTTTAGCTGTTTTTTCATGGCAAAAACGAATTGATAGACTTTGTTCCTAAAATTGCGAAATCAATGAAGTTAGCCTGTCAGGGTTCCGCATGGTACTGGGATAAGTTAAATGCAAGTGAATATGCTGATATAGATGATGCTACAAAAGTTTCAGCAGTTGTTAATTATCCTAAAGCGCTTAATGGCAGGGAAAACGACGTAGCAAGTATTAACCATCTTTCGGAAAGAAAATTATATACCAACAAACTAAAGCGGATTTTTGATTATGAAAAACAATGCAAAAATAAAAAGTAGGTTCTTAATCGTTATAGTTTCAATAGTATTGGTTTCATGTAAAGATCATCCAACCCCCTATCCAATATTTCTTGACGTCTTTGGAGATAAAAAATTAGATGTTTTAACTGTAGAAGATAATACAGAAAAGCATAGCATGAAAGACATTAAAATTTTAGTTAACGGAAGAAGCGAAAAAATATGCAGCATTTTACCGATCATAGACAGTACATACGTGCAAGGGGAGCCCAAAGTTGAAATGATATATCTAGAAGCTAATTGTGTGCAAACAAATGAAAAGGGACTAAGAGTGATCGTGAGAAATACTGATTTGATACCCGATTGTTTTTTTATAGATTTATTTTACGAAAAGGAATGGAGAGTAGAAAGATATGGAATGATCAATACAAACATCCAAGATTCACTTTATATTGTTACTAGAACTGTAAAAAAATCAGTAACTTCCGAATTTGGTAGTGAACAAATTTGTGATCCTAAAGTTATTATACAAATGTATTTCAACAAGTAAGAAAATCTTGGAAATACTCTTTTTACTTATGTATTTGAGCAATTCCAAATTCAAACTTAATTATGTTTTTGAGTTTAGATATTTATTCGCAGTGTAAATCTACAACAGTGAAACCAAAGCAGATTAAAATTGAAAAAGAATCCAGATTCGAAATTTTTCTATGGCAAGATGATTTACTTTTTCGAGCAACATTAAGTTGCGATGGGCTTTCGGCGAAAACCGGGGAGTTTAAATTGGTTTTTGTGAAGGAAAAGCAAAAAAAGGAATCAATTTGTACTCGAGATCTTACAGTAGATGAAGAGAGGAACATTGTGAAAGTTTTGCGGGAGAATACTTTTTATGAGGAAAAAAATAAGAAGACAAAAAAGGTCGAAAAATTCCCACTTACGCAACTACCTAATTTATACAGGATTGATAAAATTTTTCATCGCAATTCTGACAATAGTAAATTTAAGAGTGAAGAGGTTACCAATAACAGTTTTGAAAATTTTACAGCACAATTAAATGGAACCCTTTCGAAATACGAGATAAATAATTGCCAACGTCGCGCACACTTTTTTTCCCAAATTTTTATTGAAACACAATATTTCACAAAAACTGTTGAAGCCGATAATAATCGGACAGATGACTACGACCCATATAGAGGCCGTGGCTTTATCCATTTAACTTGGCTAGAAAATTATCAACGATATCAAAAGCATACAGGTGTTTCAGTTGTAAATACGGAGGATCTAAATTCAAAAAACTCCTCTGTAAAGAGTTCCAAGGACAACAACACAAATTGTAAAATTGTAAGCACAAACTTAGAAGTTGCACTGGATACTGCTGGTTGGTATTGGAAGTTTGGAAGTGTTTATGGTGACATAAATCTGATTGCGGACAAAGGAACTGTTGAACTAGTTACAAAAGCAGTGCAGGGAGGCGACGGCGCTTTGTCAGAAAGAAAAAGTGCATATCAATTACTTATTAAAATTTTCTCTCAATGAAAAGATTGCTTTGCTTTTTTCTTTTTTTTATTGCTTGCACTAATAGGCCAAGTGATCAGCATGACGACGTTGAGGAAGTAGTACTTCGATCAATCCACGTTGCACCCTTGAAAAATCAACCTTATATTTCGCTCATACAGCGACGCTTTTCTGGTGATACAGCCATAGTCAATCGATTTGTGTTAAAAATAAGTTCTAAAGAATACGAATTGAAATCTTATTTTGCGGAGGCGAATCTACGTTGGGTTCCTGACGAAACTTCAATTGAACTCTTATCGTTTAAAAAGAGCACACAGAGTAGTTCGAAAGCGAAAAATGACTCCAATTTTGTCATCAAGCTAACGCAACGGGGTTATCAAAGCTTCACCTTTCTCGAAAATAGAAATAACGTATTGTATGTTACCTACTTTTTCGAAACTATCTTTGTTGATGATTCGTGTACGCGCCTATACAGCGTCTTAGGAAAAGATGATAAAGCCCTCTATTCGTATGCTTGTAGTAGGTTAAATATAAAAGCTACTGATTTTTTTTCAAAAGAATTTATCTTAGATTCGATCAACCTAAGCTGTCAGAAAATTAATTGTAGGTATGGCACTAACCAATGGCAAAACGAATTGGATACCGAAGAGGAAAAATGGGTGAACGAAAACTGGTAACTAGATTTAAAATTGCAGTCATTAAATAATCCAGGTAGAAGTTGAATTTCTTCTGCGAAATTTTTACTTTGGTAGTATTGTTAAGCTTTTGTTTTGATTCGCGAGTCTATTAATTCAATGAATTCTGAAGTATTTAACTAAGAGCACATGGTAGTGATTCTTTGGGAGATTGAACCTGCTTAGATCCGTTAATACCGTCCTAAAATATTTAAAATATCCTAATCAATCAATTACAGCCGATGCCACGTTTATTTACTAAAATTCAAGATAGTGGCACCTTAATTTCCAACAGGTAAAATCAGGCTTTAATTGGAAGAACAGCAAGCAAATTTTAAAACATTAGCAAAGTTATTTAATGAAATATTACCTAAGTATGAGATAAATACATGTTTAAGAAAGTTGCATTTCTTAACGCAAGTATATTTTGAAACACAACGATTTGGTTCTACTTATGAATCAGACGAAAGTGCAAGAAAAGCAGGGGAGGATTTTTACCGAGGACGAGGTTTTGTACCTATTACGCATGATTACGGCTATATTGAGTTTTATAAACATCTTTTTTCTAAAGAACCAGCAGCGACAAAGGAATTAGAGTACTTTGTTCCGACAGTGGTATCAAACTTGGAGTATGCAATAAAATCAGCAGCGTGGTATTGGAATAAGTACAATGTGAACCAATATGCAGACAAGGATGAAATTGAAAAAGTATCTGCAGCTATAAATCATCCAAAGTTGCTAAATCAACAACCGTTTAAGTCTGACGGAGTAAGAATGTTAGATAAGAGGAAAGAGTATTATAAAAACAGAAGATTTCATTTAATATTCAATGGTAAAAATTTTGTGTCGGGAATATAAGTTTAAAATTCTTCGTTAGTCCTGCTACAGATTGAATATAAACTATCAGAATCACCTTTCTGCTATAAGTGCACGCTTTTAAAGAATTATTTTACATCGGTTGCTAAAACTAGAGCAGGATTTCTACTACTGTCGTTAACACAACGTTGTTCTCACAGAAAATTTCGTCTTGAAAATTCGTTTGTTCGTGTACGGATTTGGCTTTGCGATTTTTAAAACGTAATATTGCAATATTACCACGAGTAAAATATTTTAAATCAATATTTTAAGCTAATTTTTTCAAATGATTTTTCAACGCATTCATTGCTAAAATATATAACGCTTTTTTGAAAAATCGCTTACAAATGCGTTTGCCGTTCCAATAGTTGTTCCCAGCAGCTGCGATTAATGTCATGAATTAAAAAACTACAATCAGCGTAGAAAAGAACACGTTGCAAAAACAGAACGTACCTTTATACCATAAAAAAAGACTGCCCGAAGACAGTCTTTTACTTAATAACGTGAGTTCGACATAAAAATCTACGTTAGAACGCTTAAATTGAGCCATTTAAATAGTTCACGGGAATTTTTGCTGAGCTATTTTAAAAGCTAA
Source organism: Pseudanabaena sp. UWO311 (assembly GCA_943371725.1). Lineage (GTDB taxonomy): Bacteria > Bacteroidota > Bacteroidia > Flavobacteriales > Flavobacteriaceae > Flavobacterium. Next base: position 9,716 of record CALRVY020000002.1, read on the forward strand.
TCATTTAAACAGTCGCTTACTGCGTTGTATTTTTTTGAGATACCTCGGTATCCCAAAGAAAATACGCCTTGTAATCAACCGTTTAAATGATTTCTAACTTTAATTTTTACATCGAACTCACGTTAACTAAATGTTTTTCTATTACGACTTTATCAATTCGAAACTGCGCTTTACAAAAGCAGTTAATTCTTCGCCCTTCAACAGGTTTTGCGACAATTTCGCCAAATCGAGCGCCTGTTTGACCAGTTTCGATTGCGCATCGTTATCCGCTGCGTTTAAGATGCGTTCCGCTAGATCAGAGTTGGTATTTACCACCAAATTGTACATTTCGGGCATGCTTCCCATACCAAACATACCGCCGCCCGTAGCACTCATTTCTTTCATACGACGCATAAATTCAGGTTGCGTAATGATAAACGGCGCTGCGCTGCTGTCCATAGCCTCTAACTGTACCGTGTAGGTAGGTTTTGGAACAATTTCTTCAACCACCGTTTTTAATTTCTCCTGCTGTTCGTCCGATAATTTCGAAATAACCGTATCGTCTTTCTTGATTAAATTGTCGATATGATCAGCGTCGACACGTACAAAGCTGAGGTTTTCGTTATCGCTTTCTAATTTCTGAATCAAATGCGCCACAATCGGCGAGTCGAGTAACAGCACTTCGTAACCTTTTGCAGTGGCCGCTTCAATGTATTGGTGTTGCGCATCTTTATTGGCCGCATACAGTACAACTAACTTGCCGTCTTTATCGGTTTGAGCGTCTTTGATTTTTTCTTTCAACTCGTCAAGAGTTAAGAAGGTATCGTTAACCGTTGGGTACAACATAAATGCGCCGGCTTTTTCGTAGAACTTCGGTTCCGACAACATACCGTATTCCAATACAATTTTAATGTCGTTCCACTTTTTCTCAAAGTCTTCGCGATTTTCCGTGAAAAGCGATTTCAACTTATCCGCTACTTTACGCGTAATGTAGTTCGAAATCTTCTTCACATTTCCATCGGCTTGCAAATACGAACGCGATACGCTCAACGGAATATCCGGCGAGTCGATCACACCTTTCAACATCGTCAAGAATTCAGGTACAATTCCTTCTACATTATCAGTTACAAAAACCTGATTTTGATATAGTTGAATCTTATCTTTCTGAATCTGCAAATCAGCTGCCAATTTCGGGAAGTATAAAATTCCGGTCAGGTTAAACGGATAATCTACATTCAAATGGATGTTAAACAAGGGTTCGTCGAACTGCATCGGATACAACTCGCGGTAGAAGTTTTTGTAATCTTCGTCGGTTAAATCGGCGGGTTGTTTCGTCCATGCCGGCGTCGGATTGTTTACAATGTTATCTACTTCTTGGTATTCTGTCTGGTAATCTTCTGGTGCATCCTCCGGTTTTGGCAAAGCTTCTTTACGGGTTCCAAACTTAATCGGAATCGGCATAAACTTGTTGTATTTGTTCAACAAGCCTTTGATTTTGCTTTCCTCCAAGAAATCAAGAGAATCTTCCGCAATGTGCAAGATAATTTCGGTACCGCGTGTTTGCTTGTCCGCCGCAACTAAAGTAAACTCCGGACTACCGTCGCAAGTCCAATGCGCTGCCGGTTCGTCTTTATAACTTTTGGTAATGATCTCCACTTTATCGGCCACCATAAAAGCGGAATAAAATCCGAGACCAAAATGGCCGATAATGCCCGTGTCTTTCGCACTGTCTTTGTATTTGTCTAAGAACTCCTCGGCACCTGAAAAAGCTACTTGGTTGATGTATCGTTCTACTTCTTCGGCGGTCATACCAATACCTTCGTCGATAATGTGCAACTTTTTGCCTTCCTTATCGATTTTTACTTCAATCTTCGGATTGCCGTATTCAACGCTTGCTTCGCCTATGCTCGTTAAGTGTTTGAGCTTTAACGTAGCGTCGGTGGCATTCGATACGAGTTCGCGCAGAAAGATTTCGTGATCGCTGTATAGAAATTTCTTGATCAGCGGGAAGATGTTTTCAACCGAAACATTAATTTTTCCTGTTGTCATAGTCGTTTATGTTTAGTTTTAATTGCCTTCTCTAAAGCAAATCAAGTACCACTGTCAACAAAAATGACAAATTGTCGGTTTTAAATAATCCGCGAAATAATAGCTTTAGTCTTTTCTTTCGTTATGCATTTTTTTTATGAGACTAAATTTTACAACTTTTTTAGCAAATAACGGAACTGTTAAATTTAACAGTCGTCTATCTTTGCAAATTATATTAATTAGCTAAAAATGAAAAAACTCTTACTACTGCTCTTATTAGCGATTGGTTTTACGGCTTGTAAATCGGCATCTCCGGTAAGCACTAGAGTCGACAATCGTACACAATCATCCTTAAAAGGGAACTGGACCATTCAATCGGTTACGTATCCAAATTCGTCGCTTTTCAAGGTAAATTCGTTTCAACTTGCCGACAGTCAGTGTTTTGTTGGTAGTAAATGGAATCTTATTGCCAATAACGATTCTGGAACATTCGAAATGAGTAAAGCGGGTTGTCCGTCTTTCAGTACACCTATTAAATGGTACATCAATAAGGAAGGTCAATTTGTGTTGAAAATGTTATACGCCGATGAAAAAGCAAAACGAGTGCGCGACGGTTATATATTAAACGTAGCAAACGTTACCGAAAGCAGTTTTCAGTTAACAGATTTTGTTGATATCGCTGGTCAAAAAAAGGAAATTGTGTACCAATTTGTTAAATCCTAAACCGTATAAAATCATGAAAAAAGTAGGAATTTACGCAGTATCAGCCGCATTTTTGGTGGCATCGTTAACGAGCTGCGAAACTGTTAAAAGAACAAATAATACGCAAAAAGGCGCCGGTATTGGTGCTGTTGCGGGAGCTGTTATTGGTGGTGTACTAGGAAATAATTTAGGCAAAGGCGGCAATGGTGCGCTTGGAGCCGTTCTAGGTGGCGTTGTTGGCGGTACTGTTGGTGGCGTAATTGGTAATCAAATGGATCAACAAGCGCGTGAAATTGATAACGCGGTTCCAGGAGCTCAAGTAGAACGAGTAGGTGAGGGGATTAAACTAACGCTTGGCGAAAATTCAGTTCGTTTCGATACAAGTAAATCAACTTTAACACCAACTGCTAAAGCAAATTTGCTAAAATTAGAAAAGATTTTTGAGCAATATCCAAATACCAACATCACCATTTACGGATATACAGATAGCACCGGACGTGTAGAGTTTAACCAAAAATTAAGCGAACAACGCGCCGAGTCAGTAAAGCAATATTTAGTAGCAACTGGAATTAAAGCCGATCGAATTACAACGCAGGGAATGGGCGTAGCCGATCCAATTGCAACAAACGATACTCCCGAAGGTCGAGCGCAAAATCGCCGTGTAGAGTTTGCTATCACCGCTAATCAACAAATGATCGAAGAAGCTCAAAAGCAGGTTAAACCGTAATAAGCTGAAACCGATTTCAAACCGCAAATAACCGATTTAAGGTGATTTGCGGTTTTTTTTTGCGTTCCGACGCATTGTTGTGCCTCACAGCAAAAAATTGGGCCGTTTCGCCCGTTAACCCTTACTTAAAGAACGTGAGTTCGACATAAAAATCTCTGCTAGATCGCTTAAAATGATGCTTTTCTTTCAGATTTCGAGCGCCATTGTATTGAAGCTAATCATTTAAACAGGCGTTTACTTTGTTGTATTTTTACGATACTCAAGTATCGCAACAGAAATCCGCCTAGTAATCAACCATTTTTATGTTTCTGACTTCGTTTTTTAAATCGAACTCAGGTTTAAAGTATAATTCAAAGAGGTATTATTCGATTTTCCTTCGGAGCTGTTCTAAGCGTATTTACTCCAAATCCATAATGCATTGCTGGAGCATTTTACTGCATTTTTGAGCACCTTTTATATTAAGGTGGTCGGCGTCGTAAAAATCGTGCATTTTAAAATTCGGATTATCGCTAAAATCCCGAAAGCGAACGTGTTCGTTATTTTTCGCAAGGTTTGTTAGTGTTTGTTCCACAAGCTGGCGCTGCTGTTCGGGAATCTGATTTCGATAACTGTTTGTAACGGGAAGTATCGTAAACAGCAGTTTTATTTTATGCTTTGACGCCAAAGTAACGATTTCATTTAGAGCTGCTTGTTGCTTGCGAATTTGTGAAGTAGTTGCTGCAGCAGTTAAATCAAAGGTATGGCGTTTTGCTGCTGTACGTGCTGTTGCTTGTATGCGTAAACTGTTGAAACTAGTGTAGGTGACGCCCGCACCAAAAACATTGCAACTGATTTCGGAATTATCTTTCCCGTAGTACGCATACAAACGACTTATGTTTTGCAGCGTTGAAAACGAACTGCTTTCGAAGTAGTGTTTTGGATAAGTACCCAAGTGCATTTGCCGGTAAATCGTGTAATGTCGCAAACGCCAAGCTTCTGATCCTAATGGCAAACTTTCGAACAAACTAAAGTAGGAGACACCTACAACAACTGTTTTGAGTTTTGGGAGTCGATTGATTTCGTGTGCTAAAACGAGCGCAGTAACGTCGGGCGTTTCGGAAACCGCAGCGAGATTGAAGCTGCTTTCGCTTATAAATTTTGGATTGATACCAAAGTAAGGATGTGAATCGCCGAGAATTAAAGTGGTCATTTGATTTCGACGTTTGTTTAGCTGTTCTTCCCGAAAAGAAGCGTCGTTTGGTATGCAACGAAGTGCTAATTCAAAACAACAGACCAGCACAAATACGGGTGCCAAAAACAACAATATGTGCTGTACGAATTTTTTCATGGTAGCTTTTTCAAACGCACCGAAATTAGATTTTTGATTTTTAAAAGACGAAATTTTAATTTTAGAACGATTCGTGGCGCACATTGCCGGGTTAGGGATTGACAGCGGTACCCCGCAGCCCCGAGATGCAATCGGGGCGAGGAGTAAAGCAGAAAGCCCGACGGCGCCACACCTATCGTTTCATTGATAAAGCGTGGCGCCGGAACCCCCAAAAATTACTTAAAGTTTTTATTCTTAAAACTAGAAATATCGATTACTTCTTCCTGTTCGCGATCGAAGGAAATTTCAATACTATCGCCTACAATAGTAACCGGCAACTGATTAGAAAGTTGCGAAGATCCAACGAAAATATCTTTTTGATTTTTTACGGTGAAATAGTAAAAGCTATTTCCGTTTTTAACATCGGTTTGAATGCGACTCACAACTCCCTGAAGCACTTCTTTTTGAGTAACACTTTTAGTTCCAATGCTATTATCAGCCATGTTATACACGTTTTTATACGACATCAATGTTTCGCGCATGGTATTGCCCACACCTACGATCGTGTAATCATTTATAGAAACCATGGCAAACATTTTTACCAGTCCGCCGGAGTCTTTTAGCGTCATAACATAGGTCGGAATGTTGTTGATGATGTACGGAATTGGCGTTGACGCTTGGTATCCCTTTTCTTGTACCTTTCCTTCTGCCGAACGCTGTGCAGCATATTCTGTGGCACCGCTTTGCTTGTAGTACGTTGTTTCTTTAGTTCGTGTATCAACGAGCACAAAGCCTACGGTCGATTCGTCTTTTCCTACCGAAGAAAGTCCGGTGTACCAATACGATTTTTGATTTTTACCATACACGAGTGTAAGTCCTTCGGTGATTTCAAGTTTATCGGCATTCGACCAGTTGAAGTAGCCGTTTACAAATTCGCCCCAGTCGTCGAGTTGCTCTTCAATGAACGAAATAGGTTGAATTCGGTCGATCCAAATGGGTGTTGTACTAAGCGAATATTCTTTGATTTCGCCTGTTTGTGCGTCGATCGAAAGTACTCCATTGGCATCGCTTCCGCTGAATCCGATTTTTTTATCGTAAGTGGTAACAATCCAGTACGGTTTTCCCGTATCGTCGATTTCGAATTTAAAACCGGTGATTCCGGTTGTCATGTATCCGTTGAAATACACATGTCGATCGATACGCGAGCCAAAATACGCGGCTGGCTGGTATTTGATTTTCATGGGTTGGTTGTTGAGTGTGGTAACAAGTCGTACGTCGCGTTCATTAGTTGCAGAAACCATCACATAACCGGGTGTTCCTTCGGAGTTGGCATACCATTTAAAGAATCCGGTGTGTAAAAGCGGCGCAACCCAATACAGTTCGTCTTTTACTTTTTGGATGGTAAAATCGCCAATCTCAACTTGTGAACCCAATGCCGGCTGTGAACCGATTATTTTTTCGCCCAACAAATACGCTAAACTTTCGTCGACAACCCGAATTTTATCCAAAGAAATAGGAGCAATGTGTGTTGTAAGTTCTTTACCTGCTTTTACGTTGCCAATTAGTTTTTGATACGATCCAGCATGAAACATGGGAAGCGACGTCACTAAAGGAACCGCAGTTAAATAAAGTAAAATTGCAATCAGTATCGGCGACATTATTTTACCAATTTTACCCGAAGCAACAATTTGTTTTGAATTCGGATTTACAGAAAAGTTGGTAAAAAATACTACAGTAAGTAGCAACGCAAAAAGCAGTAATATACCTAAGCCATAAAAGCCGTAGTTTAAAACCGGAAGGAAGAAGTAAATACCGAGAAAGAGCGTCAGCAATAGAAGTAAAATGCGTATTACTAGTTTCATTTTTTCATTTTTTTTTATTAGTACAAGTTTTTCATTTTCTGTTACGACTTTAGCGCTTTTATCATACCATTTGGCATCACATACAAATAACTGCAAAAAGATGTTAGTAACAAGTTAAAAATTCGAGCATCACTTTAGGGAACAACAAATCATGATCTGATTTTCGCCTGATCAGTAAGTATGTCCTAAAATTTTTAGGTCGAACTGTTTCGAATTACTTACTTTGCAATCATAAACATTCAACTTTACACATGAAAGCATACGTTTTTCCGGGACAAGGTGCGCAATTTAGCGGCATGGGAAAAGATCTATACGAGAGTTCTGAACAAGCAAAAGCGCTTTTTGAAAAAGCAAACGAAGTTCTCGGTTTTCGGATTACCGATATCATGTTCAACGGTACCGCCGACGAGCTTAAGCAAACCAATGTAACCCAACCAGCGGTTTTTCTTCACGCAGTTATCGGCGCGTTAACTCTCGGCGAAAGCTTTCAGCCTGCGATGGTTGCCGGACATTCTCTAGGCGAGTTTTCTGCTTTAGTTGCCGCTCGCGCCATGAGTTTTGAAGATGGTTTACGTTTGGTTGCCATTCGCGCAAATGCTATGCAAAAAGCTTGTGAAGCAGCTCCTTCAACGATGGCTGCCGTTTTAGGTCTAGAAGACGAAGTAGTTGAACGTATCTGCGAAGAAACACCGGGTGTTGTAGTGGCCGCAAATTATAATTGTCCGGGCCAGCTTGTGATTTCTGGCGAAGTAACTGCCGTTGAAAAAGCATGCGAAAGTTTAAAAGCTGCAGGTGCTAAACGCGCATTACTTCTTCCAGTAGGTGGCGCATTTCACTCGCCTATGATGGAACCTGCACGCGCTGAATTAGCTGCTGCCATCGAGCAAACAACCATCCAGAATCCGATTTGTCCGGTTTATCAAAATGTTGTGGCAAAAGGTGTTACAGACGCAAATCAGATTAAGGATAATTTAATAGCTCAGTTAACCGGAGCCGTAAAATGGACACAATCGGTTCGTCAAATGATTGCCGATGGTGCTACGCATTTCACCGAGATCGGACCAGGCGCTGTGCTAACAGGTTTAGTAAAGAAAATTGACAAAGAGGTTACAACTGAAAACCTGTAGTTAAAAACCTGAGTTCAATTAAAAATCCTTGTCAGATCGCTGCTTTTGATTTAGTTAAATGGTAGCGTAATGAGCGCGGTTTGTTTTTCGAAGCTAATCCCGCTTTCCCTCCAAGTCCGCTTTTTCACGGGCGTTTTTTAATGGCTTTGCTGCTGGCTTCCGTTGGTCGCCGCGGCAAAGCCTTAAAAAATCGCCGTTCAAAATGCGTGCTTTCCGTCCAATCGGGGCTATGAAATCCGTCTCTGATTTAAAACCTGCGTCCGATTAAAAAGACCATCAAATCGCTACCGCAGAAAGAGTTGAAAAACAGCTTCGGGCGTTAGATTTTTTTTGCGATACTGCAATAAAGACTAATCTGCCTTTTGTACCAATCAAACATTTCTATGCTTTCTGACTTTAATTTTCAAATCGAACGCCGTCTTACGTTTTAATACGGATCAAAGAACCTTAATTTGGTTACTCGAAAAACACTGTTTCCGTACTGTTCCACGATTTCATATTTGTGTCGACCCGATTGTGTAAATCCAACAATGTGAAGCGCAGCAAATTCGATATAACGCCCCGTTCCTTCAATCATAAACCGATTTCCGTCCTTACGGTAAGCGGCATTTACCAAAACAAATTCCGATAAATTCCAAGTGCCATCAGTGGTTGTAACGTCTGGTAAAGCCGTGTAAATACTTTCGGTAACCTCGAGTTTTACACCGTAGTAGGTATCTATACTACTAAAAAAAGCGACAATTTGGTTTCGTAAAAGTTCGTCGTTCATAGTCTAAACTCGAGATACGTGGTTTTAAAAGTGGCAACAACACTAAAAGTACCGAAAAATGAATTAGATACGGCTCTTTCTTGCAATAATTAAAATTCTTTTCGCGATTGTTTAACCAAATCGCAACGAATCTGCAAATAAGAAACTTTTATTTAACGGAACTTTTACGCTGCACTTCAGGAGATAACGTTATTTTTAGGCATTCATTGCTACGACTATGTCGACAACCAAAACATACGATGTTTATCTGATGCCGGGCTTGGCTGCAAGTCCGCTCATTTTTGAACGAATTTCCCTGCCCGCCAACCGCTTTAACGTGCATTTACTCGAATGGCAAATACCATTAGAAAGTGAATCATTGCAAGATTATGCCGAGCGCTTAGCTAAAAAAGTAACTGGAAAACATATCATATTAATTGGCGTTTCCTTTGGCGGAATTTTAGTGCAAGAAATGAAAAGCTTCGTAAAACCTGAAAAAGTAATCATCATTTCGAGTGTGAAAAGCAATCTGGAATTTCCGCGTCGGTTTAAAATCGCAAAAACCACAAAAGCGTATAAGTTGTTACCCATAAAACTGTTGCTCAATGTAGAGCAATTAGCAAAATTTAGCTTCGGCGATACTATAAATAAACGTTTGAAGTTATATGAAAAGTTTCTGTCGGTTCGCGATGAAAAATATTTAGAATGGTCGATTGAACAAGTAATTTTGTGGAACCGAACCGAGATTGATCCAGAAGTGATTCACATTCACGGCGATGCCGACGAAGTTTTTCCAGCGAAGTACATCAAAAACGCAATTTGGATTAAAGAAGGAACGCACATCATGATTTTAAATAAATACAAATGGCTGAATGAAAATCTGCCAAAAATTATAGAACAAAATGAAAACGAATTGGAAAAAACGGGCTCTTAGTGTACTTATTGGTGGCGGCATACTTGCCACTTCTATTTTTGCCGTCAGTTATCGAGCTAACGAAATTAAACATCCGTACTCGCCAAATACTGCCGAATTTGCTGGAGAGCCAACGCCATTGCATGTAGAAGATGTTCGCGAACGATTTGAACGCGAACTGATTGTAAATGCAAATTTGGATGCATCGACTTTGTTGATTATAAAGCGTTCAGCACGATTTTTTCCGATCATCGAACCCATTTTAGCAAAAAATGGCGTCCCCGACGATTTTAAATATTTGGCTGTCGCCGAAAGTGCCTTGATGAACGCAACTTCATCGGCTGGAGCAAAAGGATTTTGGCAATTTATGCCAACCACTGCTAAAGAACGCGGCATGGAAGTAACCGAATTTGTTGACGAGCGTTATCATGTCGAAAAATCAACCGAAGCGGCATGCAAGTATTTGCTCGACGCCAAGCGCAAGTTTGGATCCTGGACGTTAGCTGCTGCATCCTACAACGGTGGCATGGCTGGTGTTCAAAAACAAATGGATATTCAAAGCGAAACCAATTACTACGACCTTTTGCTAACTGAAGAAACGCATCGTTATGTGTTTCGAATTCTAGCACTAAAAGAAGTGATGAAAAATCCGGCAACATACGGATTTACCTTTAGCGCCGCGGAATTATACAAACCTATTCCAACAAAAAAAGTGGTAATTGATACTACGATAAATGATTTAGTTCGTTTTGCCAAAACTCAGGGAATCAATTACAAAACGTTGAAGTATCACAATCCGTGGTTACGCGACAAAAAATTACCGAATTTGAATCGCAAGACTTACGAAATCTTAATTCCGCAGTAATTATTGGTGTGCAATTTGTTCTTTTTTAAGATTGCTTTTCACTAATAAATCGGCTACTTGTTTGTTGTAGAATTCTAAATTTTGTCGAATCGCTTCTTTTAGAGGCGTTTTCTTTGGAATTTGAATGGGCGCTCCTTTTCGGATACTAATTACTTCCAGATTTTCGTTAAGAAAATAAGATGAAAGATAACCGATCGCGTTTTTCATGGTTGCAACTACTTCGTTGTCTTTTGAATATGATTCGTTGGCATAACACACTTCTATATATCCGTTAAATTGGGCGGCAACGGCTTTTGCAGCTTGTTTCTTATCCCAAAAAACAACAATTATTTGTAAGTCTTTTGCATGTTGTCGAGCTAATTTATTCAACGCAGGTATTTCACCTTTGCTAAAGATGCACCACGACGCGTACGTTTGAATAAGGATTGGTTTTTTGATGGAAGAAAGTTTTAGCTTGCCGCCGTATAATCGTTTGAATTGAAAATCGTTAAAGCGTGTTCCAACTAACTGATTATTAACCAAAGTATCAAACAAGTATTGCGCTTCATCGGTTTTACCTACCAGGTAGGCGCGCTCGCTGATGGTGCTGTACCTTTTTATATTTTGCCGAATGGCATCGCTGTAAGCTTTCTGCTCCGTTTGAGAAAACGACAAACCGAATAGCAGAATCATCAAAAAAGTAAGATATTTTTTCATCTCTATACGACTTGGAAATCAACATACTAGAGATAAAAGTATAAAAAAAATCGATAAACAAACACCAGAGTGTTAAATTTTTCGATTTTTTAATGATTTGAAGAAATATTTAACGAATAAAACCTACGTAATTAACGTAAAAACTGCGTTAAATCTTTTTCATCTGCTCTTTCATCAGCTTAATTTGATCCTTCAGCAAACCTTGTTTGTCTAATTTCTTAGCTTCATTGAGCAAATTGGTCGCCTCAAGTTTTCTACGACGTGTCATGGCAACGCCGGCAAGGTTTAATTTTGCAATGGCAAGGTCGGTATCCATAGACAATCCCAGTTCTACGGCTTTTTTGAAATGTTTTTCAGCTTGTGTGATATTCGTCTGCGAAAGCATGAGACCGTGCAGGTATTCGTAATATCCTTGCTGCTTGCGCACCAATGCTGCTTGCGGATTTTTAATGTATGCCAACCACTTTTTAGCACCTTCGAAATCCTGTTTTCTCAACTTAAAGAACGCTAGAATGATGAATTCGTTCTTGAAATAGAGTAAAATAAAAATGAGCGACAGTAAGATTAAGAAAATACCGTTTCCGATTTCAGATTCAGTAAACTGCCAGATAGCCAAAACATTAAGCGCGGCAAAGAGAAATAACTTGATATTTTTGTGATACATGATGATTCCGTTTTGGTCGGCAAAGATACTAATTCCCGAAACTTAAATTATTTTTTTCGTAACGACTTGCCTAACAAAAAAGTCTTCTTATATTTGCACTCGGTTTTTCAGAAACCAAATCCATCACAAGCTAATTTAGATTTTAAAGATACAGGCAATGAGCAAAAGAACGTTTCAACCATCGAAAAGAAAAAGAAGAAATAAGCACGGTTTTATGGACAGAATGGCTTCTGCGAATGGAAGAAAAGTTCTAGCGCGCAGACGTGCAAAAGGTCGTCACAAATTAACCGTTTCGTGCGAACCAAGACATAAAAAATAATGAGTTTATCTCTAATGAACTAAGGCGTTACTTTAATCGGTATCGCCTTTTTTTTTAGGTTAAAAATTGTTTTATCTGAAGTCTAAAATTTACCTTTACCACAACAACACAACTACAAGTATATGCCAAAAGACAACTCCATTAAATCGGTCTTAATTATCGGCTCAGGACCCATTGTTATTGGGCAAGCCTGCGAATTCGACTACGCCGGATCACAGTCGGCACGATCCATCAGAGAAGAAGGAATTGAAGTCATTCTAATCAATTCCAATCCTGCGACAATCATGACCGACCCATCCATGGCCGATCACATCTATCTAAAGCCACTCACCACAAAATCGATCATCGAAATCCTGAAAGCGCATCCGCAAATTGATGCCGTTCTTCCAACAATGGGCGGACAAACAGCGCTAAATCTGTGTTTAGAAGCCGACGAAAAAGGCATTTGGAACGATTTTAACGTACGAATGATTGGTGTTGATGTGAACGCCATCAATATTACCGAAGACCGCGAACAGTTTAAACAATTACTAGAACAAATTGGCGTAGGAGCTGCGCCTGCAAAAACTGCAAACTCGTTTCTGAAAGGAAAAGAAATCGCCCAGGAATTCGGATTTCCGCTCGTTATACGTCCGTCGTTCACGCTTGGTGGTACTGGAGCAGCTTTCGTGCATCGCAAAGAAGACTTCGACGATCTTCTCACACGCGGACTCGAAGCGTCGCCCATACACGAAGTACTGATCGATAAGGCATTACTCGGTTGGAAAGAATACGAACTTGAATTACTTCGCGACAAAAACGACAACGTAGTGATCATTTGTTCCATCGAAAACATGGATCCGATGGGAATACATACTGGCGACTCGATAACCGTGGCGCCAGCAATGACACTGTCCGACAAAACCTTCCAACGCATGCGCGATATGGCCATCAAAATGATGCGTTCCATCGGAAACTTTGCCGGCGGCTGTAACGTACAATTTGCGGTTTCGCCAGATGAAAAAGAAGATATAGTAGCCATCGAAATCAATCCGCGCGTTTCCCGTTCGTCTGCGCTTGCATCGAAAGCAACGGGTTACCCAATCGCTAAAATCGCGTCGAAACTCGCTTTAGGATATACACTCGACGAGCTTCAAAACCAAATTACAAAATCTACTTCAGCATTATTCGAACCCACACTCGATTACGTAATCGTAAAAATTCCGCGTTGGAATTTCGATAAATTTGAAGGTGCCGACAGAACGCTCGGACTCCAAATGAAATCGGTTGGCGAAGTTATGGGCATCGGACGCTCGTTTCAAGAAGCACTTCACAAAGCAACACAATCGCTTGAAATCAAACGAAACGGATTAGGTGCCGACGGAAAAAGCTACACCAATTACGAGCAAATCATCGATAAATTGACAAATGCGTCTTGGGATCGCGTTTTTGTGATTTACGACGCCATTCAAATGGGAATTCCACTGTCGCGTATTCACGAAATCACGAAAATAGATCTGTGGTTCTTGCGTCAGTATGAAGAATTGTACCAACTGGAGAAGACGATTTCGACCTATCAAATTGATACGCTTCCGAAAAATTTATTGCTTGAAGCCAAACAAAAAGGTTTCGCCGACAGGCAAATTGCGCACATGCTCGGCTGTCTGGAAAGTCAGATTTACAAACTTCGCGAACAATTAGGTGTTAAACGCGTGTACAAATTAGTTGATACGTGTGCAGCTGAATTTAAAGCACAAACGCCATACTACTATTCTACTTTCGAAGCCGACGTAGAATTGGCAACAGGCGAACGATTTGTGGCAAACGAAAGTATTGTAAGCGATCGTAAAAAAGTAGTGGTTCTGGGCAGCGGTCCGAATCGAATCGGACAAGGTATCGAATTCGATTATTCCTGCGTTCACGGCGTTTTAGCTGCTAAAGAATGTGGTTTCGAAACCATAATGATTAACTGCAATCCCGAAACGGTCTCAACCGATTTCGATACTGCCGATAAACTGTACTTCGAACCCGTATTTTGGGAACATATTTACGACATCATTCAACATGAAAAACCGGAAGGCGTTATCGTTCAATTAGGTGGACAAACCGCGCTAAAACTCGCTGAAAAACTCGCTAAATACAACATCCGGATTCTCGGAACCAGCTTCGATGCTTTGGATTTAGCTGAAGATCGCGGTCGATTCTCCGAACTTTTGTCGCAACTCAACATTCCGTATCCCAAATTCGGAATTGCTGAAACGGCAGATGAAGCCTCCGTTCTAGCCGATTCGCTCGATTTCCCACTGTTAGTACGCCCGTCGTACGTACTTGGTGGTCAAGGCATGAAAATCGTTATCAACAAACAAGAGCTCGAAGAACACGTAATCGATTTGCTAAAAAATATTCCGGGAAATAAGCTACTTCTCGATCATTACCTCGATGGTGCTATAGAGGCCGAAGCCGACGCCATTTGCGATGGTGAAAATGTGTACATCATTGGTATCATGGAACATATCGAACCTTGTGGTATTCATTCGGGCGACTCAAATGCGACACTTCCTCCCTTCAATTTGGGCGAATTTGTTATGCAACAAATTAAAGATCACACACACAAAATAGCACTTGCGTTAAAAACGGTTGGTCTTATAAACGTACAGTTTGCCATCAAAGACGATGTAGTTTACATCATTGAAGCAAATCCGCGTGCTTCGCGAACCGTTCCTTTTATCGCAAAAGCTTACGGCGAACCGTACGTGAATTATGCTACAAAAGTGATGCTTGGTGTAAATAAGGTAACCGATTTTACTTTTAATCCGCAATTACAAGGTTACGCGATTAAGCAACCGGTATTTTCGTTTTCTAAGTTCCGAAATGTTAATAAAGCACTTGGACCTGAGATGAAATCGACCGGAGAATCCATTTTATTTATTGATGATTTAAAAGACGATCAGTTCTACGAATTGTACGCGCGACGAAAAATGTACTTAAGCAAATAATGATTGAGGTATTTAGCGGTTCTGAAATTTTGGCACAAGCGGTAAATTATAATTTGCGCGAAGCAGGTATTTCGGCTGTTATACGCAACGAGTATGAGTCGGCGCGCTTGGCGGGATTCGGCACTGCTGATGCAGCGGTAAGTGTTTGGGTAGCGAAGGAGGATGTGATTTCGGCGAAGCTGGTTGTTGCGAAATTTTTAGAGTATTAGGTCTTTGAATTCTGTTGACTTGAAGACCTGCCGTTTGATAGCTTTGACCTTAATTAAAGAACACGAGTTCGGTACAGAAATCTTAGTTAGATTTTTTAAAATGAGCTCTTTAGATTGTCTTCTGTAAATTTCCAAGCTATTTTCTGTAGCTAATCACTTGAACAGCGGCTTGGCAGGTCTTACCGAAAGCGCTAAAAAACAATAAATAAAGGGCGAGTTAGAAGTTGCCGATTGTTAACTCGGCTGTTACTCCTACAGCAAAGCTACCAATTAATACTTGACCGGCAGGGCTTGAGGCAAATTTTAGGGAAGCATGCCGTAACCGCCTGCTGCAATACTCGAAATAGCCGCCGAGTAGAATGTTTGCTCGGCGTTTCCGCCGGAGATACTTTTTTGTTCGAAAATCTGTAAAAGCTATTAAATCAAGTTGAACTTAAGAGCAGATCTTTAAAGGTATATTCGTTTTCAGACACCTCCACTAGAACTACACGATTCGTAGTTCGGAAATCAGCTGAAATTAGGCTGTATACAAGAATAAACTCTTTTTTGTCTCTACTAAAAATTGGTTTATAAAATCGAATAAACTTAGTATCTACTTTTGACAAATCGTCACCTGGAAATTGTAACTGTAACGTTCTTTGATTATAAAAATCATCTATCGAAATTGAATCACATTGCAATAAGGGAGTGTAAGCTTGGTAGCTAAAATATTGATCGAATTCAAAATGAGTTGAAGTTTTACTTTTCTTAAGTAAAAATGTTTTAATTGCTGGGTCTTCAACCACTGAGATCAAATTGATGATTTTTGGTTTTGTAGCTGTCGGAGTGTCTTTTAAATGATAGCTATGAATGATGTCAGTGAGCGTACAGTAATTAACAGCTTCTGGTTCATTTTTACAACTACACATTAAAATGGTTAGAAAAATCAGGCGGTATATCATTTTAAAAGTAATTTAAAATTGAGGTAAGACAATTGCGTCAGCATTTATTTTATATACAGTGTTCTGCAATGCGCCGACAAAAGATTTGTTATATGATGTAGAAAAAGAAACTCCACTACGATGAAATGCAAACTTGTGCGCGTAGATTTCATCAAACCAGCGAGGAATATCAGAACAACGACCGTATTTTTCAACATTATTCACTTATTCCATGTTCAAGTTCAATCTTCCTTTGCCATTCTCGTGTATTTTTTTGCTGCACTTTTGGATCTAAGTTTTCTTGCCCGTACGTCAATTCAAAATAAAATGCTCTTTTGAAACCTTTCGCTTTTGCAAATAAAAAATTAGGAAAGACTGAGTAGAATTGATTGTATTCTCTGACATACTGATTATAAACTTCAATACTTTTATTCATTTTTGAAATGTTGCTATTTAAGCGCTGCAATTTCCTCCGTAGATAGTCATTATTATCCTTGCGACTTTCACTGGTCGCCAAAGTTTGCAGAATACCTTTGTTCACAAGATATTGCTGAGACACAATATTCTTGTTACAATTGATTTCGTTTACAAATAGTTTGTCGTTAACTAAAAGTGCACTGACAACATCCGGATAATTGATATCTAAATCCTGAATTTGCTCAATATCTCTTAATAAAATCATGGTGTCTTTCTGCAACGCAGTCAGTTTTCTCCACACAGTATTAACATCTTGACGTCTCTGCTCCAAACCATTATTTATTGCGTTTGACAAAAGGAGAAATAAAACGCTGCATAGAATAAAAAATCCGATTAAAATTTTAATGTAAAACTTCATTTTAAGCAATTTAATGTTTGTACAATATTTACCAACCTACTCCTGATCCGCCGTCACTATATCCTGGTCCCTCTGGCTTAGCTGAAGGATCGATATACTCATAACAAGTATTTTTATCCAAAAATTTAACAGACATAGAAATGTTGTGATTCACATAATAAAGCTTCGTAATATCTGCTACCAAAAAAGCACCGCTTTTTGCTATAGCCAAATCAGAAACTTTACCAGCAGGTAAAGAATTTTTAATCTCTTTTATAGTTTCTATAGCCGTAGAATAAACTTCATTTATGTCATGCGACCTTTGGTTTCCATAAACACGATCAAAGTTCTCCGTAAATAGAGTTAATAATTTGCCTGGTTTTGTAATTTCAAGTAAAGCTTTCATAACAAGGCTTTCAGCCATTATTCTATTGCTATTAAATTTGTATTGTTTCGCTAGCAGTTTTGCTAAACGTTCCCCCAGAGTTGACGGGTCGAAAGCCTTATGCGCCACATGATTCAACCCCGCCACAATAGCGCCTGTTGCTGCGCCTTGCCACCCGACGAGCCAATAGCGAGGAATTGAACGAGACCGCTAAAAAACAATAAATAAAGGGCGAGTTAGAAGTTGCCGCTTGTTAACTCGGCCGTTACTCCTCC
The DNA here is from genome assembly GCA_943371725.1 of Pseudanabaena sp. UWO311. Taxonomy (GTDB): domain Bacteria; phylum Bacteroidota; class Bacteroidia; order Flavobacteriales; family Flavobacteriaceae; genus Flavobacterium. The sequence goes on from CALRVY020000002.1 coordinate 27,230, forward strand.
TGCAAAGCTACCAAATAATACTTGCTACCTGCTATTCGTAACATTTTGAACAAACTCATCGTACGGATAAATAAAGTCTTTTGCTGAGCACGCTTCCAAATAATACTCGTAATTCGTAAAATTAAAATTTAAGTTTATAGTTTTACAAGTTTGACAGATATGCGCCGCAATTTTCTCATTAATTTTATATGATCCAAAAAAATACGGATCGTCCCAATTAAATGGCTTTATAAGTTCATTGAGTCGGCTGCTAAAAAAATCAGAGTTAACGACTTTAAACTTTAGAGCTTTTGTTTTTTTGTTGTAAACATTGATTAATCTAACATATTTCTCTGAAAATTCAGACTGCAAGCTACTGTTTTCAATAATTTGTTCTTCATTTGCTTTAAATAATTCACTTTTTATAGACGTTATATGATCAAAATTTGAGAGATAATCAACCACGTCATTGCTACTAGAAGTATCCGATTTTTTAAAAACTCCCTCGTCGGAATACCAGTCGTAATTAATTCTTGTTCTTGGATCTACCCATCGAGGCCTGCCTGCTCTGGGTATTTGCAGATTTTCTCCGAATGGAATTGGTTTTGGCATTTTTTGAGCTAGTGTAAATTCGAATTCACGATTGCCGTTGGTGTAGTAATGAAAAACTGAAAATTGGATGTCGTATTTAGAAAAATTGATGGCATTGAACAAATCAGGTTGCAGAAGTTGAAGCGTCCCGATATCTTTTTTTTCAAGTGAATCAGACGTGGGAACATAAAAATCTTCGGGACCTATTTCCCAACTAAACTTGTTCTGAATTTTCTTGAATTCCGACTTGGTGAAAATTACCTCCAGCTCCGTTTCAAACGCATTTTTAACAAAAAATAGAAGTGAATTATACATGGAGTAATGCCTTTAAATTTGAATTTTAGAATATCGTGAATCATAGATTCCTGTCGATGTTTGGGGAATCATAAGTGCTTCTATAAAAAGAGTTGGTAAAGCTAAGTTACCTAATTTATCAAAAAAAGAAGCTTTAGGAATGCGATTTGCTCCGTTAGGGGTTCTTGATACAGGTTTAGAAATTTGTTTTTGTCTATTAAAAGGATCAAAACCACCTAAACGCTTTTTTCCTTTCGTATATACTTCAATTTCTCCCTTTTTGGAATCCCATTTAAAAATTTCGTCCTTACTATTTACTAAAGTCTTACGTCCCCCAATAGTCCTCCACTTTTTACCTGAAACCTGGTATTTTTTATCCATTATATCTGGATCTGGCGGTGATTTGATTCCCTTATTAGGGACTGGTTCTTCTTGATTAAAATCTTCGCTTTCAGAAGACCGTTTATACTATGCGCCACATGATTCAACCCTGCCACAATAGCGCCTGTTGCTGCGCCTTGCCACCCAAACAGCCAATAGCGAGGAATTGAACGAGACCGCTTAAAAACAATAAAAAAAGAACGAGTTAAAAGTTTCCACCTGTTAACTCGGCTGTTACTCCTCCTGCAAAGCTACCAAATAATACTTGGCCGGCAGAGCTTGAGGCAAATTTTCCGGGAAGCATGCCGTGACCGCCCGCCGCAATGCTTGAAATAGCCGCCGAGTAGAAGGTTTGCTCGGCGTTGCCGTTAGAGATTCGTTAATTAGCACATCTCCCCCGCGTTAGGTGCCGCAGCGGATAGCCCGTAAGAAAATTTGTGCTGCAAAAACACAAACAAACGGGCGACCCAAGAAGCCCGGTTGTGCAGCCGTTTTGCGCACCAATTTTTGCGGACTAGCAGCGAAGGAACCGACCGCCGCACCAAAATTCCACTAAACGAGCGGCGGGAACGCCCAAATACCAATCCACGAAACTTTTCTTATCAACAAATAGATATATCTGATTGCTTTTTTGAATTTCGTATCACGGGTAATTTTACATTTGCAACTCTAAATTTATTTTTATGGCAGAACATCTTAAATGTCTCATTATAGGTTCAGGACCTGCGGGCTACACAGCAGCTATTTATGCGTCGCGCGCCAATATGAACCCCGTTTTATATCAAGGAATGCAACCCGGCGGGCAACTTACCACAACCAATGAAGTGGAAAATTTCCCAGGCTACGTGCACGGCGTAACCGGACCCGAAATGATGGTGCAACTGAAAGAACAAGCCGAACGCTTTGGTACACAAGTGCGCGACGGCTGGGTTACTAAAGTTGATTTTAGCGGTCCTCTACACAAAGTTTGGGTGAACGATACCCTTGAAATTCATGCGGAAACAGTGATTATAAGCACCGGCGCCTCGGCAAAATACCTGGGCTTACCCTCTGAACAACATTACTTGCAACAAGGTGGCGGCGTTTCGGCCTGCGCGGTGTGCGACGGATTTTTCTACCGCAACCAAGAAGTAGTTATTGTAGGTGCGGGCGATTCGGCTTGTGAGGAAGCTCATTACTTATCAAAACTTTGTAAAAAAGTAACGATGTTGGTGCGCAGCGAGAAATTTCGCGCATCGAAAATCATGGAAGATCGTGTCCGTAAAACCGAAAATATCGATATTTTAATGCACACCGAAACCCTTGAAGTTTTGGGCGACGGAAGCGTGGTTACGGGAGTTACTGCTTTGAACAAAACTACGAACGAAACCATCACCATTCCGGCAACTGGTTTCTTTGTGGCTATTGGTCATACGCCAAATACTGCCATTTTTAAAGACTTTTTAAACGTTGATGAAACGGGCTACATTATAAATGTTCCGGGAACTTCGAAAACCAATGTCCCCGGCGTTTTTGTTGCTGGCGATGCCGCCGATCATGTGTACCGCCAGGCGATTACTGCCGCGGGAACAGGCTGTATGGCTGCACTAGACGCTGAACGTTATTTGGCTTCGTTGGAGTAGGATAGGACGAAATAACTAAAATTGTAAATCGCTTTGAGGTTAAACTTAAAGCGATTTTTATTTATCGGTCTTTTTAAATAAAGTAGCGTTGTCGGCAAACAAAGCTAAATCGACTTTTGGCGTTCCAAACAATCTGATTTCCGATTTCCCAGAAGCTTTTATTTCGCAGGTTTTTACCGCATGAATACTGGCTTCGCTAAACGCTTCGGTAGCAATTTCTACTGCCTGAGCCGTTAGGTTGTTCGCTGTTAGGGCGCTGTTGTTGTCGAGACGGTATTTGGCTAATTCGGCATCGCCTTCCAATTTAGCAATAGCTTTTTGGTATAAATCGGTTTGCAAAGTCGCTGTGTTAATTAGTGCTTTAACCGAGGTCGTTTTTAGTGCCGTTAGGCTGCACTCGGTTGCTTTGATGTTTAGCTCTGCTGCTGCATCGTTATCCAATTGTACACTAATTTTTTCGGTTTCCGAATTCAGGAAAAGTTTGGCTTTATCGTTTATTTCAAAGCGAATATCTTTCACTTTTATCGTTTCCAGCACATTCACAACGGCGGTCGATCGCGCTACTACTAATTCGAGCGACGGGTCGTACATAATTCTGATTTTAAACGCTTTGAAATTTGTTGGGATTTTATTAGTTGAAATAACAATCGTTCCGCCGTTTAGTTTTAAATCGAGCGCGTCTTGCAGGTTATCGTCGGCTTCGAGCTCAATTCCAGGAGTAGCTGCTGATATAAGCGACACTTCAATATCGTCGGCAATTTCAATTTTATTAAACGCCTCAACTTCCTTTTTTTCAATCTTAACAATTTTCGAACCTTTAACTTTTGGCTTGGTTTGCGCGCTGGCCGTTACAGCGAAAATGAGGAGAAAAGCGAACGTATAAAGTGATTTCATCTGTTTTGTGTTTTAACAAAGATATTGAAGTGATTTAAAAATCAAAGTCAGAATTTTAAGAGGTAATCTATTTTCATCAGCGACAACCAAAAACGATTGCTTTCGTTCGATTTCGTTTTTATTTGGGCGTTCCCGCCGCGTGTGATTATTTTTTCAAGGTGCGGCGGGCGGTGTTTTCGCTGCAAATCCTTAAGCAACAAGGCGCAAAATATCGTCGCTACTGGGGCTTCTTGGGTCGCCCATGCGCTCCGTATTTTGCTGCCTTTTTGCTTTTAAGGGTTTTCCGCTGCACCACCTAACGCGGAGAAAGACGTGTGCTAATACGGACTTAAAAAAATGTGCTTTCTAAAGACGAAACGACTTTGTATTTTTTAATTTGTAATATTGCAATATTACCCGAAGTAAACAATTGTATTTCATGCACTTAAATACATTTTTTCTTTCCGGAAAATCAATGATTTACTTCCGACACAAGATAACTGAAATTGCTGAAAATCAAATTATTTTTTGCTACTTCAAACTTGTTTCGAAGAAGAAACATCCGGCCAAAAAGCATAAAAAAAAGCCGAACTGCAACAGTCCGGCTCTTTACCATAACTAATCCTAACCTTTTATTTTAGTTTCCGCTAATGCTTCCACCAGAATTGCTTTTTGTAACTAATTTTTGAGGAACTTTTACATAAACAATCGAACTTCCGCTCGATGCTTCTGCGTTCAGTTCCACTAACGGAGCAACTTTGATGGTGCTTCCGCTGCTTCCCGATGCAGTAACTTTATTACTACTTAATTCCGCTGCGTTAAGTGAACTTCCGCTCGATGCATCAGCAAACGATTCAAGTGCTTTTCCTTTTATAGTTAACGAACTTCCACTCGACGATGACAAACGAATCACATCCGCTTCTGCATCCACTTTCATGGAACTTCCGCTACTCGAATCGCAAGTAAGTTTCGTGCCTTTAATCGTTGATGTCGATTTTAAAGTGGCACCACTCGATGCTTTTAAAATTTCAATATCCGCAGTTTGAATGGTTACTACCGGAGTTTCTTCAGCGTTGTAGCTTCCTTTGGAACGTACTTTAAGAATATTTCCTTCCACCACAACTTCGATGAGTTCTTGTAAGTTATCGTCGGCAGTAACTGCTATCGCTGTCGACGGATTTTCGGATACGCGTACTTCAATTCCGGTTCCAGCGTCGATTCCCGTGAACGGAGCGCTAACGGTCCGCGTTTGAGTAACAACTTTTCCACTTCCTTTAACACCCCAAGCATTTCCGCCACAAGCGGCAAAAACTAATGCAACGGCTACAGCGACAATTATTCGTGTAATCCAGATAATAAATTTGATCATTTGATTTTGGTTTTAGTTACTGTCCCGTTTTCAGAAATAATCAACGTTCCGTCTTCGGTCGTTTTGGTTTCTATATTCTGACGACCCACTTGAACTTTTGTTACAATAGTATCGCCAATTTTTGTTTCCGTTGAAATCACATCTCCAAATTCGTTTTCACTTTCCGGACAATTCAAACATTTTACTTGATCCGAAAATACTTGGTAAAGATATTCGTCTGAACTGAAGTGTAAGTTAAAGAAATCGTTATCTGTTAGGTCGAAATCGGTTACGTTTTCTGCCGTTTTAAAAGTAACACCTTCTGGTAAGTACAAGATTATTTCAACCTCTTGATCGCGAAATTTATTTTTTACGTCGGTGGTTAAGTATTTATCAAACGTCAAGGTATTGTCTTGAAACGTAAAGTTATACTTGATTTCTTCCGCATTGTGCCGCGCTGTCTTTGACGAATCGCCACGTGCTTTTTTCACGATCTGAACATAAGCTGTATTTTTTGGCGACTTGCGAAGCTCGAAACTAATATCATCACTGTAAATAAACTCTTTGTTAGTGCTGTCGGTATAAATCTGAAAACTGTTGTTATTTCTCGGATCCAGACCTAAATCATCGTCATCAGCGAATTGAATCACTAATGTTTTATCTAAGGCAATAGCAAGCTCTTTTTTATCCGAAACGCGGCCGCCGTAGCTAAATTCCCTTACCTGAGCAATGGTAAAAGCAATTATCAAGATGATACTTACAATCCATAAAGCCAATACCGTTAAATTGAAAAATTTCCCAGGTGATTTAAAATTAGTGATCAGTAATTTGAAGCCGAGTAGCATCAGGTAGAAAAAAGGGACTCCAAAAGCGATTAAAATCAAAATTCCAATGAACCACAACGGATAGTCAGTGAAATTGCCACCATTGTATAAAACCGACCAAGGGAATTCAGACGCTAAAGCTGTTCCGGTAGCAAATACGCCGAAAACTAGTGCAATGAGAACGGGAATTGCTGTAAGAATGATTAGAACTCCAATACATTTCACGAAGATTTTCACCAACGTTCCGAGGGCATCTCCTACCGAAGTCGAAAAACGTTGCGCGCCGTTTTGTACGCGTTGGCCGGCAGCCGAAAAATCGGTATTTTTTATACGATCCGAAACCTGTTCGAATTCTTCACGAACTTTTTTCTCAATATTTGATATCGTAACGGCTTCGCCACGCATTTCAAGCTTTTCGCTCGTGGAAATAGCTTGTGGGATGATAATCCAAAGCGCGATGTAAGCGATGATTCCACTTCCAACACCAAGGAATACTAGGGCAACTAAAAGAACGCGAATCCATACTTTTTCAATCCCAAAATAATGACCTAAACCAGCGGCAACTCCACCAATCATTCCCTCGTCGATATCGCGGTATAATTTCCGCGTTTTTCTACTTGTATTTGAATAAAGCGGTTGCTCAGTAGCAGATTCACCATCCAAACGATAATCTTCAGGCTGACCCATCACCGCAATGATTTCGTCGAGTTGCTTTAAACTAATTACTTGCTTGTCGCTGCTGTGTTTTTCAGAAATGAGTTCAGCAATACGAACTTCGATGTCTTTAATGATTTCATCTTGTGCATTCGCGTCGGATAAGGAACGTTTAATCGCATCGAAATAGCGCGACAACTTTTGGTATGCATCTTCGTCGATGTGGAAGAATAAGCCACCCAGATTTATATTAACGGTTTTGTTCATGATTTCTAGTTTTGATTAGTGATGATTGAAACTGCGTCAGATAATTCGGTCCATGTGTTGTTTAACTCGTTGAGAAATGTTCTGCCTAGCTCGGTGAGACTATAGTATTTTCTAGGCGGACCGGAAGTTGATTCTTCCCAACGATAATTGAGCAATCCGTCGTTTTTTAAACGAGTTAGTAACGGATAAACGGTACCTTCCACAACCAATAATTTGGCGTTTTTCAAGGTATCGAGAATTTCGGATGTGTACGCCTCCTTGTCTTTTAAGACTGAGAGAATACAGAATTCCAAAACACCCTTGCGCATTTGAGCTTTTGTGTTCTCGATGTTCATAATTTCATGATTTTTTTGATTTTGATTTGATGATGATTGAAACTCACTTCTGATTAGTACTATCTAATATCTGTTAATTTCTTATGCAAAGATATAAACGAAAGCAAGTACATTGTTTTGCATAGTACCATATCTTAACAAAATATTAACTTTTTTGAAAAGCAGGAATTTAGCGAAAGACGTTGTAAATTCACGGCGTAAAACCATTATATGACTGTTTCGCAGGTAAACCAATTCTTATTCTTCAAGCTACCTTCGGCGTATTTTTGCGGTGTTCGAGTACAACAGCTCGACTCAAAAGTGTGCCAAGTGCGCGTGCGGCACCGTTGGATTAACCAAAATCCCTTTAATTCCATGTATTTCGCCGTTCAAGCTATGGCTGCCGAGTTATCAACAGGCGCTTTAGTTATGAACGAAATCCAACAATCCAAGAAACGAATCAGCATGCTTGTTGCGCGAAACGAATCGGTTTTTTCCAAAAAAGCGACTGGAAAAATCGTTTTTACTTGTGAAGGTGGCGAAAGCGTAGAGCGAGCTATTTCTGAATTAACAACCGAAACCGACAATACTACTTTTTGGTTGGAAGCCGTCGGTATAAATGAAGCAGGACAAGAAGTATCTCGTTTTCGATTCGAGTGGACACTAAAGCTCAAATCATGAAGAGAGTTACCAATATTTTGATAACGGGCGCCACCGGACTTATTGGTCGCCGACTTGTTAACGAATTAACCGCTAAAGGTTTAATTGTTCACGTTTTAACAACATCTGAGAAGAAATATATCCAGCAGCAAAATGTAGTTAACTTTTTGTGGAATCCCAAGACAGGTTACATCGATCCGAACTGTTTGAACGATGTTCGTAGCATTATTCATTTGGCTGGCGCGAGTATTGCCAAACGTTGGACTAGAGCTTACAAACAAGAAATTATCGACAGCCGCGTTAAAACCGCCGGAATGTTATACGATCTCGTTGCAAAGAACGAGCATAAACCAATTCACTTTATATCGGCCTCAGCAATTGGAATTTATCCAAGCGATGAAAATAGGCTTTACACCGAAAATTCTACCGAACGCGACGGTAGTTTTCTCGCTGAGGTTACCGAATTGTGGGAAGCAGCTGCCGACCGATTTGCCGATTTTGGGATGCGCATTTGTAAATTACGAACAGGCTTAGTACTAGCAAATGAAGGTGGGGTTTTTCCACAAATTTACAACCCAATTAAACATGGATTCGGAACTTGGTTTGGCGATGGCGAACAATGGCAATCATGGATTCACATCGACGATATGGTTAAAATTTACGAAGATGCTGAAGCTACCTTTCTCGAAGGGACTTTTAATGCTGTAGCTCCTTCACCAACTACCAATCGAATACTTACCGAACGAACGGCGTTTTTTGCTGATAAAGCATTGTGGTTGCCCGCTATACCTCGCTTTGCAATGAAATTAGTGCTCGGCGAAATGCACACTTTATTGTACGATTCGCAACGCGTTTCGGCTTCAAAATTGATGCATAAACGATTTTATTTCAAGTTTATAACACTCGACGAAGCGCTTAAAGACTTACTGCAATACAAAGAACCTTCAAGAGATATCTTAAAGATGTAATGACAATTTGACACAACTTACTTCTTTGGCAATATCCTTGCTGTAAAGGGAGAAGCAAATAGTTATGAAATTTAAAAATCCCTTTAAATCAGAAGGAAAAATGAATACGGAGCAAACCGAAATAAATAAGCCGGAGGAAGAAATTATTGCCGAAAATGCAGCTGCTGAAGAAACAACTGACAATGCGTCGGATGTAGCCACAGAACCTGAGGTAGTACTTTCAGTCGAAGAAAAATTAACTGTTGAACTAGCTGCAGAAAAAGACAAGTTTATCCGTCTTTTTGCCGAATTCGAAAATTACAAGCGCAGAACTGCCAAAGAGCGTATTGAATTATTTAAGACGGCAAATCAAGATGTTCTAGTAGCATTGTTACCTATTTTAGATGACTTTGATCGGGCTGTGGCCGAAATAGCAAAAGCACAGAATGTTGATGAAGCTCTGTTTAAAGGAGTGACATTAATTCACGACAAGCTTAAAAGTACGCTGCAAAACAAAGGTTTGGAGCAGGTTGATGTAAAAGCAGGCGATCTATTCGATGCCGATTTTGCAGAGGCGATTACACAAATACCGTCGCCAGAACCACATTTAAAGGGAAAGGTGGTCGATGTTATCGAAAAAGGATACAAACTCGGTGAGAAAATCATCCGCTATCCAAAAGTTGTAACGGGAAATTAAAATGAAAAAAGATTTTTACGAAATACTCGGTGTTCCAAAAAACGCGGATGAAGCAGCAATTAAAAAAGCATATCGCAAAAAAGCGATAGAATTTCATCCCGACAAAAATCCAGGAAACAAAGAAGCCGAGGAGCAGTTTAAGCTTGCCGCAGAAGCATACGAAGTGCTTAGCGATCCGCAGAAACGCGCAAAATACGATCAATACGGACATCAAGCGTTTGAAGGCGGTGGATTTGGCGGCGGTCATATGAACATGGACGACATTTTTTCGCAGTTCGGCGATATCTTCGGAAGTGCCTTTGGAGGCGGCTTCAGTGGTTTCGGAGGCGGCGGAGGACAACAACGACGCGTAAAAGGCAGCAACTTGCGAATCAAAGTTCGTTTAACGCTCGATGAAATTGCCAATGGTGTCGAAAAGAAAATTAAAGTTAAACGTAAAGTTCAAGCACCTGGCGTTCGTTACAAAACGTGCAGCACCTGTAACGGCCAGGGTCAAGTAATGCGCGTAACCAATACCATTTTAGGTCGTATGCAATCGGCGGCTACTTGTCCGACTTGCGGCGGCGCGGGTCAGATTTTAGAGAACCGACCAGCAAATGCCGATGCACAAGGAATGATCGTAAACGACGAAACGGTTTCGATAAAAATTCCAGCGGGCGTTGTTGATGGAATGCAATTGAAAGTTTCTAACAAAGGAAACGATGCGCCTGGAAACGGAATTCCGGGCGATTTACTCGTGGCTATCGAGGAGGTAGAACACGAAACACTGAAGCGAGAAGGCGAAAATTTGCATTTGGATTTATACATCAGTTTCGCCGAAGCAGCTTTGGGAGTTACTAAAGATATCGAAGCGGTCAACGGAAAGGTGCGTATCAAATTGGAAGAAGGAATACAATCGGGTAAAATCCTGCGTTTAAAGGGCAAGGGTGTTCCAAATATCAACGGTTACGGCAACGGAGATTTGCTAGTCCATGTAAATGTGTGGACACCAAAAACGCTAACAAAAGAGCAGCGAATTTTCTTTGAAAAAGCAATTACAGACGAAAATTTCATACCACATCCGGAGAAAACAGACAAATCTTTTTTTGAAAAAGTTAAGGATATGTTCTCATAATCAAAGTATTTTTTTTTACTTTTGAAACTTACTAGGTAACTAGTAATTTCTTTTTCATAGCAATTTTTCCCATCCTTGTGAAAATGAGGGTGGGTTTTTTTTTGAACTCAAGAGCGTCTCGTTCTTAATTAGCGCACAACTTCTTCGTTTCGCCTCGAGTTGCTTGAACTCGCAAATACCAAGCGCTTAAGTTTCTCGAATGCCAATGATTGAATTTGTCGGAAGCAGAGCTGCCTCGCAGTTTTCGTTGTTATTTCACCTTTTCCAATCTCCCATTCTCAAAATCTCAAAATCCTTGAATCTTTGAATCTTTCAATCTTTGAATCTTTCAATCTTTGAATCTTTCAATCTTTGAATCTTTGAATCTTTCAATCTTTGAATCTTTCAATCTTTGAATCTTTCAATCTTTGAATCTTTCAATCTCTTTAATCGTTCCGTTTAAACTGTCGCTTACTACGCCGATTTCTTTTTGATGACTGTCATCGAAAGACTTAACGAAGTAAGATTGTAACTAACTACACTGATTTTACGTTCGATTTCCAAATAAAACCATCCAACAAATAGTGCGTAAACTGCGGTACACTGAGTAATGGCACCCACAAAAATTGCCAAGATTCGTGAAGTTCAAAAGGAAATTGAAGTTGCTCCTGCCAAACTAATCCTTCCCAAAGCACTTCCTCAACAATACCCAAACACAAAAGCAATAGCAAAAAACCGAAAACGTATTTCAGATAATTGAATTGTCTAGACTGTTGCGAATGGACTGTACGCACATACACCAAAGCCATATACGGAATTCCGTGCGAAACCACATTCAGCAACGTAAAAATCAAATCGTTGTTAAAATAAACAATACCAAAATACCACGACAAGGCAGTACTCCATAAAAGCAAATTCTTAGGCCAATTAAAGTAGCTATTTTGCTTGTATTGTCTGATGAGTTTTATGTGATAGACCAAAAAAATAGCTAAATATCCATAGCCAAGAAAGCTGCGCAGCAAGGGTTGGTCGATCGTGAAAAACTCATCCTCCAAAAACCACGTAAAATTGCGTGCCGGACTCAAAAACCAATACAACATGGGGTAAACGGTTGATGCGTAAATTGCCAATAAATCGATTAACGGCATCGGCTTTGACTCAAATCTGGAGTATATTTTGAAAAAACCATATTGCTGCCTAATGAAATGAAAAACGGCAACATACGCTAGAAAAGACCAAAAAGTTAATGTTCCAAAAGCCATTAGCGTAAGCCCAAAAATAAAGCAAAACAACGGTAAACCAATTAACAAACGCTTATTTGCCCTGCGGTAATTTTTGTCGAGATATGTTTTAAACAAGGTGGCATACACATGTGCTACATCTATAAAAACAATGAGCACAAGCCAAAATAAAGTATCGTATTGATCTTGCAGATAATCGAATTGTTTGTGGAATAACAATACCAAAAAAAGGCACAAAAAAGTAGGCCCAATTACGAACAGCAAATCGGTTCGAGATTTATGTATCCAAGGTTGTGCCATATGCTTTTTCGACTATTTGAATGCCCTGATGAAACGCTTCTTCAAAGATGGAAATTCCCGACAAATCGGAGTGTGCAAAGAAAACACATGTACCTATAGGTTTTGCCGCAGCTCGAATAGCCTCGCCTGACAAAAATCCGGGCGTCGGACTAATCATGCCATGACCCCATCGAAAAATGTCGATTTCCTCAATAAATTCCTCTATATAAGGATGCGCCGTCTTTAAGTCAGCGATAATTTCGGCTTTCCAAAAGTCGACAGATTTTTGATATAATGTTTTACGCGCTTTAACTAAATCGGATTCTGAAAAAGCACGGTAGTAGGAAATCACGTCACTTCCATTTTGCTGATTGAGTTCTTGATGTCGATTATTGATATAGCCCAAGCCTTTGCCCTTGTGAATCACATTATCCCACGCAAGTGCGTTGTTGAAGTTGTCGCTAAAATCACGTAGCGTAATTGCAGCAACAAGCCAGGGCGCGTATTGAAAATGAGTACTCCATTTACGTTGATCTTCAAATAAGTACTTATTTACATATTGTGGTGTGCATACAAATAGTTTCTGCGCAACGATACGTTTACTGCGATTATTCTTCTCGTCGAAAACCAGTACTTCCACACCGTTTTCGGTGGTTTTTACCTCGTAAGCCAACTGCGAAGTAAACAGCTTGTCGGAAGCGTACGGAAGTAAATGATTCTTTAAGCGCGCATTTCCCTCAGGCCATGTTAAAACGGTGTCGGCATTTTCGTTTGCCTGATCGAATTTGCGTGCCGCGAAATAATGAATTCCAGCGTAAGCCGACACAAATTTTATTCCCAATCCAAAATCGTCACGGCAGCAGTAGTCTATGTATTCGAGCAACGGTTCGGAAGTATAATTGTTTTTTATGCACCAAGACTTCATGGTTTGATTGTCTATTTCTCGTAATTCATCTGTCCAGTTTACTTTTGAAATAGGTATGGAAAAACTAAATGATTTACCGTTTTTCAAACGACGGTAATGCTCCATTTCGTTCAAGAAACGTTCTATTTGTTTCTGATCGTCGGGCGAGATTCCGGTTTTGGGAATAACGCCTTCTTGCCAGCGATTTTTGATGAACAATCGTTCTTCGGGATCAAAAACGAGCTGCGTTTCGTCGAAAACTAGCGTGCCATTCGGATTGATACTTTTAACAATTCCCGATTCTTGCAAAAAAGCAATGAGCTGAGCATCGTCTTTATTTGGAAGCGGCAAATAATGCGCACCTAACGGGAATTTACTTGTCTTATTTTCGCCATTGCGCGAATTTCCACCCGCTTCCGATTCAAGTTCACAAATCAGAAAATTAGTTTTTCCAACCTTCGTTAACGCACGAGCAGCACTAAGTCCGGTTATTCCAGCACCAATAATTAGCACTTCAGTTTGCATGGTTTCGGTTGGTTTCGGAAAGTTCTTTGCCCACAATCTGTGCCCGAGTATGTGTTTTGCACCCGAAAGTTGCACCACAATACGTTTTGCCGTTGAAGTACAAGCACCAGCAACAGCTGTAAACAAGGCTGCGGCTGTGCTAAGTTTTAGAAATTGTCGTCGGCTATTGTACACTTCCCCATTCTTCATCGAAATAGCGCACTAAAATTTGATTGTTCAGCTTATTAACTTCCACATCAGGCGCCAACATATCGGGAGAAAATTGCGTTAGCTCCGAGAATGTATAGGTATAAAATCGGAGTTTTTCAACTTTTCGTTTCACCGCGAAGTTTTGGAAGGGCTCTGTTGAAGCGAGTGTGAATCCCCAAGCTCCAAATGAAGGTACGTACGTTTGGTATGCCTGAGCAAAGGGAAAAATTGTTTTTATGGTTTTGTGAATACACCAGAACGACTTTGGAGCGAAAAAAGGCGAGGTAGATTGCACTGCTACAAGTCCGTTCATTAATACCCTTTTTTGCAATTCCTCGTAAAAATTTAGGGCATAAAGTTTGCCAATGCTGTAATTTGATGGATCGGGAAAATCGACAATAACGACGCCGTATTTTTTAGAATCGGTTTTTATCCATTGGTACGCATCACCGTTAATGACGCGAACTTTCGGATGATTTAATGCGTTTTTGTTTAGTTTTTTTAAGATAGTATTTTCGCTAAAAGCTGAAGTAAGTTGTTCATCTAAATCGATTAACGTAATCGTTTTTACCTCAGGATATTTGAGTATTTCGCGCACGGCCATCCCATCGCCACCACCTAAAACCAAAACATGATTAACGTCTTTTGCCAACGATAACGCCGGATGTACGAGCGATTCGTGGTAGCGATATTCATCTGCCGAACTAAATTGTAAATTGTTGTTTAGATACAAGCGGTAGTCATCGTTTCGATGCGTAAGGACCATGCGTTGGTAGCGGGTATTCTTACTAATGATGATATTTTCGTTGTATAGTTTATTTTCGGTAAAGGCTTGAATAGAATCGGAAAAGACAAAACAACACAGTAGTATTCCAAATGATAAAATGGCTTTTCCTTCCAACCAAGCGTGGCGCGGCAGCTCGTTTTTTAATTTACGACATAACACCCAGGCTATTGTAATGTTGATTAATCCAAAAAAAAGTGAAGTTCCCATGATACCAAGTTTTGGAACCAAAACCAAGGGAAAAAGAATGGACGCTAACAACGCACCGATATAATCGAAGGTAAAAACGTTTGAAACCAAATCTTTGAAGGCTACACGATCCTTTAAAATATTCATCAATAAAGGAATTTCCAACCCAACCAAACAGCCGGTAACAAAAACCAAAAGGTAAAGCACGAATTGGAAAAAATCGACTTGCTCGAACAGCAAAAACAAAACAACGGAACTTAGCCCACCAATTAATCCAATTAGGATTTCGATATCAATAAAAATACGCAACAAATTACCGCTCAGAAATTTAGCTAAATACGAGCCGATTCCCATCGAAAACAAGTAGACGCCGATAATAAACGAAAATTGTTTTACAGAATCGCCCAATAAATAACTAGCTAATGCGCCCGCAACTAATTCGTAAATAAGTCCGCAGGTAGCAATAGTAAAAACAGCGCCTAGGAGCAGTAATTCAAATTGTTTGCGTTTATCCATGAATGGCTGCGCTAACAATCATAGCAATAGCGATAATAAACGCGCCGAGAACAATTGCTACGGCAATATTCTTTTCTTGGACAATTTGCTTCCACGTATTTTCAGGTGTAATCTTCTCGATAAAGAAATAACCTAAAATCATAATGATAATTCCGATTACTGAAAAAACAATAGAGTTGATGATAAGGTGAATGTTGATTTCGGTCATGGTTTTAGTTATTTGTGGTAAATTCTTGATGAGTTATAGGTGCTTCCTGAGTTTTGCGGGCGATAGGTTTCCGTAGTAGCACAATCGCAAAATTCGTTTCCTTGAAATTCTGAATAGGCAAAAATTCCGAAAATAACAGCGGCGATACCAAGTAAGAGCGCATTTTCGCAAATAAAATTCTTTACTTCTTCCATATTCTTTAATAGCGTTTTTGTTCAAATTGATCTTTTCCAATGTAGGCGCCAATAATCAAAACGACGCTTGCAACGATAACGATCCACATATTGTGGTAAACGGGGTTTCCGGACTCAGCTCTAACATGCACTCCAGTCGTTTCACTATCTGTTTCTGATTTAGCCAAATTGATCGTGAAATGATATTTTCCAGCTGGAACACCACAAAAATTGAATTCATCGTTTTGCGAACCTTCTGTCCAGCGTTCTCCCGATTCGTATCCCTGGTAATACTCGAGATCGCGGGTGGCATAAATTTCTTCGTTGGTTTCTTCATTCACCAAACCAATTGTGGTTGAAGCCCAAGAATTATTTACCGACGAGCCTAAATAAACGGTCAGCGGAGCTCTACTTCCCGTTACTTCGAATGAACTTGAAATTTGTTCTGCGGAAACGCCACTAGTAAAAGGTACAAAAGCATCGTAAACAATTTTGGTTTCTCTTCCGTAGTTGCGAAACATGGTAATTCCAATAACCAACAAACAAGTTACAAGCAATATTTGCGCTAAACGAAAAGGCTCAAAATAGAAAGGTTGCACCATTCCAATTCCGTAACGCCCAGCCATTTTTACGGAAGAGAAGGATTTTTTAACTAAACGTCTGCTGAAATGTGCTCCTTTATACCAAATTTCCTCATTTCCACCATAACGTTCACGACTAATTATGTGCGGTGGTGCGATAAACTCTGCTAAATTATAAGTAGCTAATGCATCGTTTTCGAAAAAACCGATGGCAAGGCGTGGTCTGGGCTTTAGAGCTGCAAGCCGCGTGTAGGTTACATTATTATAAATCTGTGTTTTTTCAAAAGCAGCTTTGTCGAATGAAGCATCGAGAACGTCCATTTTGATAAAGTGCCCTTGCGCTTCGCTTATGTAAATTGGTTTTTCTGTGGAATTTTGCAAGTTATACTCGGCCCACGAATCAAGTCCTCCCGAAGTTTTTACAACTACACTAGTTACACCAAAATCTTTGTTATCAAACGTTCCAACAGCACCTAAATTAAGCGAGCGTTCGAAATAAAAAGGTTTAAACGTTTCTCTTAAAACCGGATTTCCACTGCTGTAATCGTAGTACCGAAAGCAAGACACACAGCCAAAGTAGTTGACCTTAAAGGGAATATCTAATGTTTGTTCGTGTTTGCAACTCGGGCAAATAACAGTAGTTTTCATCGGTAAACTTCGGTAATTGAAACTTCATTTGGCGCAAAAAAAGCGCGATATCTATCAACAACCGACCGAACTTTCTCACTATTATCTTGCAGAAAATTGCATAAATAAATATCTAATGTAAGTAATTGAAATTCAGGCCAAGTATGTATGCAAATATGGGATTCCTTTAAACAATACGATGCTGTAAAACTCTGGTTGTCAAAAACAAAAGCGCTCTGACCAACAATTTCCAATCCAAATTTCTCGCATATAGCAAGAGTCGCTTCATCGAAAGCATTAAGGTCGGTTAGTTTATCGGTTTGAACGAATTCAAAACGGCAAAGGGCATGTAATCCAGGGGAATATTCAGTTTGGTCTGTCATATAGACATAGGTCGTTAACGGTTATAAAATTAAAAAGATATACCAGAAATCAAATAGGAAAACATCATTTTTTTTGAAAATGATAATCGGGCACTATCAAGCGGAGTTCGCTTTAAAAACGGGAATAGGCAACTGCTTATGTTTTTAGCAGAATATCATAAAACAAGCTGTTTTCTAACTGTCTTACCAACAGTAATTTGAAAATGATTTGTAATCGAACCTAAATTACAACTAAAATTCACTTTTAAAAACACCAAAAAAGCTATTATTCACGCAAGTTATTTTATAGGGAAATTCATAAAAATTACAGCAAAGGCGGAAGATTATATGTGTATTTTTGTTTTGTGCAACAAGCACATTACGAAAATATCAGCCGCACATGGATTATATACTGGAAGTTTCAAATGTTGTCAAAAAATATGGCGATTACACAGCTCTCAATAGTGTTTCGTTAGCCGTTCCAAAAGGTTCAATTTACGGTTTATTAGGTCCGAACGGCGCCGGAAAAACCTCCCTAATTCGCATCATTAATCAAATCACTATGCCCGACAGCGGAAGCGTGATTCTAGATGGCGAACCACTTCAACCAAAACATATCCAAAGTATCGGTTATTTGCCAGAAGAACGTGGCCTTTATAAAACGATGAAGGTTGGCGAGCAATGCTTGTATTTGGCACAATTAAAAGGAATGTCGAAAAAAGAAGCAAAAGCACAGCTCGATTTTTGGTTTGAGAAGTTGGAAATAACGTCGTGGTGGAACAAAAAGATTCAAGAACTCAGTAAAGGAATGGCGCAAAAAATTCAGTTTGTAGTTTGCGTTTTGCACAAACCAAAGCTGCTCATTTTCGATGAACCGTTCTCGGGTTTCGATCCCGTGAATGCCAACCTGATTAAAGATGAGATTTTGGAACTCAAACGGCAAGGTTCTACCATTATATTCTCTACTCATCGAATGGAAAGCGTTGAAGAATTATGCGATTACATTGCACTGATTCACAAATCCAATAAGCTCATTGAAGGAAAACTTGACGACGTAAAACGCCAATACCGAACAGCTACCTATCGGATAGGTGTACTTTCTCAAAATATTGAGCAACTTATGTTTCAGCTTACTCAAAAATACCAAGTGGCTCAAACCCATTTTAAATCGCTAAATCAAGAACTACAGCTAGAAGTTACTATTAAAAACGATTCGCCAAACGATCTTCTTACAATTTTACTTGCTAACGGAGTAGTTACCCACTTCGAAGAAAAAGTGCCTTCCGTTAACGATATCTTTATCCAAACTGTAACCCAAAATTAAAATGAGCTTACTGAAACTAATTATAAAACGAGAGTTCATTGCCAAAGTGAGAAACAAATCATTTATAGTAATGACTTTTCTCAGTCCGCTTCTCTTTGTTGCGATTGCCGCTGTCGTTGGTTATCTGGCGAGTATGAAAGCCGATTTAAGACGTATTGCCGTTCACGATCCAGCAGGTATTATTTTCAACGAGCTACGCAACACTGAAGAATACCGGTATGTAAATACCTCGGGTTTGTCTGTTGCTTCACTTAGAGACAGTATAACAGCTGAAAAATTCGAAGGTTTGTTAGTTGTTCCAGCAACTGCCTCGACAAACGAAGTAGCTAAGAAAACACAGTTTTATTCAAACGAAAGCGCACCGTTAAAACTAATTATTGAGTTAGAAGATAAACTCGACGATAAGCTAACAGCGCAGAATTATCGCAGCTTAGGTATCGACACAACAGCAATCAACAAGGCGCAAGCAAAAGTGTCTATTCAGCTCAAGAAAACGTCTGGAGAAGACACCATAAAAGGCGCTTCGTTACTACGCATCGTTGTTGGTGGTAGCTTTGGTTATTTGATAATGATGTTTATTATCATCTACGGAAATTTAGTGATGCGAAGCGTAATCGAGGAAAAAACCAATCGAATAATTGAAATCATTATTTCTTCGGTTAAGCCTTTCAAACTCATGCTCGGAAAAATTATCGGCACTTCTTTAGCCGGATTGCTCCAATTTGGAATTTGGATTATTCTCGGAATTACCTTGCTTTCCATTGCCTCAGCAGTTTTCGGAATCCAAACCACAGGATCAACTGCCTTAGCAGGTGAGGCCGCAGCCGGGAAGATCGATCCAACCACCATGCAACTCATGTTGGCTGCTGTTTGGGATTTACCAATTGCAACCATTCTTATTTCCTTCGTGCTTTACTTCATTGGCGGCTACTTTTTATACAGCTCGTTTTATGCTGCCATTGGTGCTGCCGTAGATAATGAAACCGATTCGCAACAATTTCTTTTGCCCATTATTATGCCGCTCGTTTTAGGTGTTTACATCGGTTTCTTTACCGTAATAAACGATCCACACGGAACAGTAGCAACCGTTTTCAGCATCATACCACTAACATCGCCAATCGTGATGCTTATGCGCATACCGTTTGGTGTACCAATTTGGCAAATCATTTTAAGTATCGCACTACTTTTCGCCACCTTTATACTAGTCGTTTGGTTTGCAGCTAAAATTTATCGAGTAGGAATTTTGATGTATGGAAAAAAACCTACTTGGAAAGAACTTATTAAATGGATGAAATACGATTAAAACGTGAGTAAAATTTTAATTATTGAAGACGAGGCAGCCATTCGTCGGGTGCTAATCAAAATTCTTTCGGAAGAAAACGATAGCTACGCTGTTGAAGAAGCCGAAGACGGTATTGCAGGTTTAGAAAAAATAAAGAACACCGATTACGACTTGGTTCTTTGCGATATCAAAATGCCAAAAATGGATGGCGTAGAGCTTTTGGAAGCCGTAAAGAAAATAAAACCTGAAATTCCGATGGTGATGATTTCCGGACACGGCGACATGGACACGGCCATTCAAACCATGAAATTAGGTGCTTTCGATTACATTTCGAAACCGCCAGACTTAAACCGTCTTTTGAATACCGTCAGAAACGCACTTGACCGAAAACAACTCGTGGTTGAAAACAAAATTCTCAAAAAGAAAGTCAGTAAAAACTACGAAATGATTGGTGATAGTGATCCTATAAATCATATTAAATTACTCATCGAGAAAGTAGCAAAAACAGAAGCCAGGGTTCTTATCACCGGACCAAACGGCACTGGAAAAGAATTAGTCGCACACCAACTTCACGAACAAAGTGAACGTGCTGCTGCTCCAATGATTGAAGTCAATTGTGCCGCAATTCCAAGCGAATTAATTGAAAGCGAACTCTTTGGTCACGTAAAAGGAGCGTTTACCTCTGCAGTGAAAGATCGTGCTGGAAAATTTGAAGCTGCCGACGGTGGAACGATCTTTCTAGATGAAATTGGCGATATGAGTCTGTCTGCGCAAGCAAAAGTATTGCGAGCGCTCCAAGAAAATGTAGTAACACGCGTGGGTGCCGAAAAAGATATAAAAGTAAACGTTCGTGTGATTGCCGCAACAAACAAAGATTTGAAAACCGAGATTGCCGAAGGTCGTTTCCGTGAAGACTTATACCATCGTTTAGCGGTAATCTTGATAAAAGTTCCCGCGCTTAACGATCGACGTTCAGATATTCCGCTCCTGATCAATCATTTTGCAAGTAAAATCGCCGAAGAACAAGGAACGGCAGTGAAGAAATTCGCCGATCAAGCCATTCAATTATTGCAAGAGTACGATTGGACAGGCAATATTCGAGAACTGCGAAACGTGGTAGAACGACTTATCATTTTAAGTGGTAACGAGATTTCTGAAAACGATGTAAAACTCTTCGCTAGCAAATGAATTTAAAGAAAATAAAACCCGAAATCGCTCAATGGCTCGGTACTTTAGGCATTGAAACAGCGTCGGAAATGCAAGAAGATACATGGTCGATCATCAAATCAGGTGTCAATACCGCTGTTCTTGCTCCAAAAAATAGTGGAAAAACCACCGCTGTGGCTATTCATATCGCACAACGTCTCGATGCCAAGCACGAACAGTCGCCGAGAGCGCTCGTTCTGTTGCCCGATAACGCCGCGGTCGACGCATTTATGGAACGAACTGAAAATTTGTACAAAACACTCGATTTAATCGCTTATCCCATTTACGACAAACGCGATATCGATGTTGAAAAAAACGAAATTAGCGACGGTATCGATATTCTTGTTGCACCCATTAGCAAAGCGGCATTGCTGTTTGCTGGAGCCGGATTTAACGCAAACCGATTAAAAATGATCGCCGTTGATCAGCTGGAGGAAATGGTAGCAGCCCGAAACGAAGCGAAATTGCTGCGAATTTTAGACAGTATTTTCGTTGGTCAACGTCTGATTTTTGCTGAAAAATACAACGAAAAAATTGAAATGGTAATCGAACGCGCCTGCGAAGAAGCAGAAGTTTTCGACTATCTAGTTCGCTAAAAAATTACAATTGTTATATTTTCGAACAAACGCGAGTTTGCTCGAGATCGCACTGTTTACAATTTCAACTTCAAGATTTCTTTAGTTATGGAGTTTTTTAAGCAAAATAAAGAAGCAAAAACCGAACTCAACTCAGGTTTTGGAACCAATGCCGCAAACTACGGCGGACGTTTCTTCAACAAAGACGGTTCGGCAAATACCAAAAAGCAAGGTCTCACTTTTTTTGAGCGAATTAGCTGGTACCACACCATGCTTAAAATGTCGACGTGGAATTTTTTAGCAATTCTTTTCGGTTTTTATTTTGCAATAAACCTCTTCTTTGCAACGCTTTACTATTTAATTGGCATCGAATACCTAAACGGAATTAATCAAGAAGGCCCGGAATGGCTCAAATTCGGAAAGGCTTTTTTCTTTTCAGCACAAACTTTTACAACCGTTGGGTACGGTCATATTTCGCCTAATGGTTTTGCAACCAGCGCTTTAGCTGCAACCGAAGCTTTAGTCGGTTTATTGAGCTTTTCCATTGCAACCGGTTTGTTTTTCGGACGTTTCAGCAGACCTCGTGCCTACATCAAATTCTCAGAAAAAGCGGTTATTGCACCTTATAAAGGCGGTACTGCTCTCATGTTTAGGTTAGTACCTTTCAAAAATACGAATTTAACCGACGCGCATGTTAAAGTTACACTTGGCATGGTCGTCGATGAAAACGGTCTGCGTGTCAATAAATTCTATCAGCTTCCGCTCGAAATGGAGCTTGTAAACTCACTGACACTTTCGTGGACAGTCGTGCATCCCATTACCAAAGAAAGTCCGTTGTTTGGTTTTGATCAAACGGATTTTTCGGAAATTGATGGTGAAATTCTCGTTTTTCTAAAAAGTTTCGACGATATGTTTAGCACAACAGTCGCTGCAAACACCAGCTACATTTTTTCGGAAGTAGTTTACGGCGCCAAATTCGATATGATGTACCTCGATTCGCCCAACCATACAGTTACCATCCTCGAACTCGATAAACTAAATAACATCTCAAAAGTTCCGCTTCCCAATAATCTTTAAGAAGCAGTATTTGAAAAGGTAGTAAGCCAATTTTTCTTTTGGGCGCGCCGGCAAACGAGTCGTCGCTGCGCAAAAAGAGTGCTTGCCGTCACGTGTTCCGCTGTATCTTTTTGGCGAAACAGTAGTGGAAATTCCGTAACGCCAAAAAGGATGCCGCTTCACCCGTTCGCGCGGAAGAGTTCGAAAAGCAAAAAAATGTTCCGACATCGCAACAAACAAGCGTTGTAGAATATTTTCGATACGGGGTAAAGGTTGGTGGGGTGGGTTTTGGTTGATACTAGCTTGAAAATAGAGGGGGGGAGTAATGGCGTGGAAAAGGGCTGAGCGTGGAGGTGGAACGGAAGGGTGTGGCGGAACGTGTTGTTACTGGTAAGGTCTAAGGCGCGAGAGTTTGCGGAGCGCGTCTCTTTGCTATCGTACTATTATGGTAACTTCAAAGTTGGAAGACTTTGCCTTTACTTTGAAAAGCAATTAAAATCAGTAATTTTATTCAAAGGAAAGCAGAGGTGAACTTTAGACTTTGCTAGTTTAGGAACTAAGCTCCGCATTAGTCCT
>CALRVY020000003.1:0-42148 GCA_943371725.1 Pseudanabaena sp. UWO311
TCTTTCAATCTTTCAATCTTTCAATCTTTCAATCTCTCCCTCAAACAGATCGTTACCGAACTTACATCGCAACCAATCGGCGGATTTACTTTACTTACTTCAACTTCTAATTCGTCAACTAAAGCACTTTCTCGGAAAATTCGCTCAGAAATACGTCCGGCAACGTGTTCCAGTAATTTCGATGGTATCGCCATTTCTTCTTTTACAATTCGATTTAAAAGAACATAATCGACCGTATCCGAAAGTTCGTCGCTGCTAACCGACTTCGATAAATCGGCCCAAACCCGCAACCGAACCCGATAATCACTACCTATTTTTGTTTCTTCTGCCAAACATCCGTGGTACGCATAAACACGAATTTCATCTAATACAATCGAAGCGCTAACTGTTGCCATAATTCTGCGAAAGGGATTTATATCTTTGCAGCAAATTACCGAAAAATGTCAACCGAAGCCAAGTCGCTTAATTTTATAGAGCAAATTATTGAAGATGATCTCGCAACTGGATTAAATCGAAACGAATTGCGATTCCGATTTCCACCTGAACCTAACGGGTATTTGCACATCGGACACGCAAGTGCAATCAACTTAAATTTTGGTTTAGGAATTGATTATCAAGCTCCTGTGAACTTGCGTTTCGACGATACCAACCCAGCTAAAGAAGAACAGGAATACGTGGATGCTATTAAGCGCGACGTTGCCTGGCTCGGATTTTCGTGGGATCGCGAATGTTATGCATCCGACTATTTTCAACAATTGTACGACTGGGCAGTGATGCTCATTGAGAAAGGAAAAGCCTACGTCGATTCGCAAACGTCGGAAGCTATGGCCGAACAAAAAGGTACACCAACTACACCCGGTGTCGATTCGCCATACAGAAACAGAACAGTTGCCGAAAATCTCGACTTGTTTCAACGCATGAAAGCAGGCGAATTTGCAGAAGGAACACACATTTTACGCGCTAGAATCGACATGAGTTCACCAAACATGCTCATGCGCGATCCGATTATTTATCGAATTTTACACAAGCACCACCACCGAACGGGTTCCGATTGGTGTATTTATCCGATGTACGATTGGGCACATGGGCAAAGCGATTTCTTAGAAGGAATCTCGCATTCGTTTTGTACACTCGAATTTTTACCACACCGCGAATTGTACGATTGGTTTTTAGATCAGATTGGTACCGGAAAGGCAATCCGTCCGAAACAACGCGAATTCGCACGTCGTAATCTGAGTCATACCGTTGTAAGTAAACGCAAATTGTTGCAGTTGGTAAACGAAAAATACGTTAGTGGCTGGGACGATCCGCGGATGTCGACCATTTCCGGTTTGCGTCGCCGTGGATATACGCCCGAATCGCTTCGAAAATTTGCTGAAACCATCGGAATTGCCAAGCGCGATAACTTGATAAATGTTTCGGTATTGGAACATTGCATTCGCGAAGATTTAAATAAAACAGCGCCGCGTGTTATGGCAGTGCTCGATCCGGTTAAGCTGATTATTGCGAATTTCCCGGAAGGCGAACAGCTTTTGCTTAAAGCAGAAAACAATCAAGAAGATGCAAACGCAGGTTTTAGAACGATTTCGTTTTCACGAGAACTGTACATCGAACGTGACGATTTCATGGAACAGGTAACCGGAAAGTTTTTCCGTTTGTCGATAGGAGGAGAGGTGCGTTTGAAGAATGCATACATTGTGAAAGCAAGTGCGGTAGAGAAAAGTGAAGACGGAAGAATTACGGCCATTCACGCCGCTTACGATCCCGACAGTTTGAGCGGAAGCGGTACCGAAGCTAGCGAACGAAAAGTCGCGGCAACAATCCATTGGGTTGATGCTGCTACGGCAATACCAGCCGAAATTAGGCTCTACGATCGATTATTTTTAGATGAGGCACCCGATTCACACAAAGAGCGAAATTTCCTCGAATTTGTGAACCCAGAATCGCTTAAAACCGTTACGGGCTTAGTAGAAGCCGGATTAAAAACAGCTGTGGTTGGAAATAGGTACCAATTTCAGCGATTGGGCTATTTCTGTGTAGATACAGATAGTTCGAAAAGTAAGCTGATTTTTAACCGAACGGTAGCTTTGAAAGATTCCTGGGAAGAGAAAGGCAAGCAAGACGAAAACTTGATTAATAATTCGCTCAAAGAACTCAATCGGTATTTTAAACTAACCGACGAAAACGAGCAGACGGCTTTATTAGCGCAATTGAAAGCTCGGTTAGGACAAATAAAGAACTTCTCGTTGTTGCAACAAGCTGTTAAGAAAAACATTAACAACAACAAGGTTTCGTTGTTATTTGTACTTTTATTGTACAGCAGAAACGATTTGTTGCGCTATGCAGAAATGGATGCCGAAACGGCCGAGAAATTCGAAGGTTTGGTAGCGCGTTCCGATGTGCGATTGCAGGTAATTTTAGAACAGCTAAAAGCGTAGATTATGAGTAAAGATCAAACAAAGGTACTTCTAGCAGCCGCTTTAGGAGCAGTTGCGGGTTTGGCTCTGGGTGTTTTATTTGCACCGGATAAAGGAAGCGAAACGCGTCGGAAAATTAAAGACAGTATCGGAGAGCAGAAAGATAAAATTGCGCAGAAAATTCAAGAATTGTTGCAATTAGCCGATTCGCAAAAGATAACCAAAGAGCAGTTAGACGAAACAGTGGACGAATTAGTTTCTAAAACCGACGATGGTGCGGCAGAGATTTTAAGAACGCTTCAGGAGAAATTAGATAGCTTGAAAGCGAAGATTTAGATGAGGTATATATGTGAATTTGTCGCTATTTATTCTTTTATGCAAAAACTATTTACTTGCAAGTAATAGCTTTTCAAGCACAACTATTTTGAATTTCAGATCTTCAATAGCTCGTTTGTAGGATTCGTAGTCTTCGTTGTTTTGTGCTAACATCAAAGTGGCTTCGGCTGCCAATTTTTCGTGCGCGTTTAGATTAGCTTGTATACTCTTCCTTTCTGATAAAATTTCGGAACTACCTTGCATAAATTCATGTTCAGGAATTGAAAAAACTGTGCATATTCTGGGTATGTATTTCATCCAGCTTGATATGGCACCCGATTCTAATCTACTGTAGGTTGAATAATCTATCTCAAGAGCAAATGCCATTTCTTTCTTCGAAAGGTCTTTTTCCAGCCGTAATGCCCGAACTCTTTTTCTGATAAATTCTTTCATTTTTGTTTCGATTTGGGTTTTCAAATTTAACGTTGCAAGAGTTACTCTGTTTCTCTTTAACAAGATATTAACGTTTCCGGGGATGTAGAATAAAAACTGCAAGCACGTAATGCATAAAAATAGGCAGTTTTTGCATAATTTATGCAGTTTTTGCACAGGTTTTAAGCCTACATACCGCATTACTTTGTAGTGTCAAAATGATGGCCATATGATGACGGAAATTATTTTATTAATCATTTAAATTTATAGACATGAAAAGAAATTTATTTTTTATACTTTCACTTAGTTTTATTTTTATGAGTTGTAACGAAGAAAGTATAGATACTTCTACGAAAGTTAAAAAAAAGAGCCTAACTTCTAATTTTATAACTACAGTTGATTATGATGATTTAAGCTATTTTTCTTTACAAAAAGGTTTTGTGATTGCAGGTAAAGATGGAGAGACGGATACACAATTTAAAATCTCTAGTGAAAATATTAGTGTTGTATTTCCGCAAAATGAAAACAGCAAAAATTTTCAGATTATTAATAGAATTACAGGTGAAACAATTATTGCTAGCAACATAAGAGTAGGAAAGGAGTCTGTTTTATTAGATGCCCGTTTTAATGATCAGATCGTAAGAGATTTAAGGATTAATCTGAATCCAAATGAAATAAGGGATTTAAATTCGCTCCCTATTGGACCGATAATTGAGGCGATAGGTGCGATTGTAGTTGCAATAATTGATTCAACAAATCTTTCTCCATTAGAACAGTGCCGGCAGGCACTCAAAGAATTGGATTGTGCATCTGGAAAAAGCCCTTATATGGACTTTGATGAAGGTTGGTTTAGAACTACTTGTAAAGTGGGGTGTAATTGATTAATTCTACAATGAAATTTTTATCCTTCAAATCGAAAGAAAACGGTCTTTTCTTAATCGGCGCAGCAATTTTTTGCTGCGCTTTAGTAGTTTATATCTATTTGTTAGTCTTTAATTACAATGAAATATTGCGTTCGTCTAGAATGAATTATGATGTTAGCTATGCAAAATTTGTAATAACCGCGATTTTTCTAGCTCCTATCTGGGAAGAAATTGCTTTTAGAGCACATTTTTTAAGTTCTATCTTTTGGAAGAGAATTTCTTTTATTGTGCTATTTCTATATCTGTTAACTACCAACCAACCGTTTTTATTTTTTGGCTTTATTTTGTTGCTTGTTTTGCACCATTACAGAGCAAAGAATGCTGTTTTTTTGTACGGTTTTAGTGCATTTTTCTTTGCTATTTGCCATTATCAGTTAAACGATTTTAAGTCGATTTATACAATCGTTCCCATGTTTTTTCAACTTAGTATAGGTTTGATTTTAACATGGATTGTATTGAATTTCAATTTGGTAAAGGCTATTCTTTTCCATTTTTCTTTTAATTTGATTTTAGTTGTTCTTTTAACTATTCCTCTTCAGTTCGTAGACAGAGCTGAAAAGAGCGTAATTGTGGATGGATATCGAATTTCATGGCAACAAGTTCCTATTTTGAACTTTAATAAATCTAATATTAGACTGAAATCGAACTCTAGTTTGAGTGCTGTGAACACTGAATTGATAGCTATTGTAGAAGTTTTGGATCTTGATAAGAGAAAGATTAAAATAAATAGCAATTACAGCTTTTCAAAGTTGAACGTACGGATAGAACGTATAGATGTGACTCAAAAGAAAACTCTAGAAAAACTGAGCGAAAAAATCTTACTTAAAGCAGGTTTGATCTCATTAAGATAACAATCTGATTTTTAAGTTTATCGGAAATGAAATTTTTTAACTTTTTGATTTTTCTAAAATTATGAAGCCTATTCTACTTTTCATTCTTTTTCTTTTCTCTTCCTGCACAGTTACAAGAAAGTATGCTATAGAGGAGAGAAATCTCGGTCAAGTGGCGGAATTCTACAACTCAAAAGCGGTTTCGAGTTTTATTTACCCTCAAAATATTCTGGCGCACGTTAAGTTGGATTCAATCGATAAAATTACAATTCCGCAGAACACCGTTTTCGACGAAAACGGCCTCGAAATATTGCACTTTAATGAAAAATTATGTGCAAATCATACGCTAATGTTTCTTAAAGAATACAAGAAAGGCATGCCGCTGAAGCTCGGAAAACTAACCATAAATGAGTATCTTAAGCATTTTAAAACTAGTGATAGTAGTATAATTTTTGCAGCGATACAGAACCAAAAAAATCCGAGTTTTCGTTAATTCCGCTAGTCACGCAGACAGATTTGGCGTAAATCAAGAGGCTTTCGAAATATACAACCGATTTAAAGATCAGCACACCGTAATCGTTGTAAACTTTGATAAGCTCAAAGAATGGGAGACTACTGAAACAAAATAAATGTCGGTTTTACTTTTTTTAGAGACACATTTATTTGCACAATTTTCCGCAGCAGGGGTTGCGGCAAATACCCCACAGCCTAGCCGCTGAGGCACGAAGTGGGTAGGCGAGGAGTATAGCCAAAAACCCGGTGGCGGCCGCTTCATGAATTTCCACTACATAACGGCCGACAGCTGCCCAAAAAAAACCACCAAATTGTTTCGGTGGTTGCTTAATAATGTTTGTGCTAGTTTCCGCCAATTAATACCACAAGGGCTCAGTTCGCCAATTATCTTTCAATCCTAGAGCACTTTCGTCGACATTTGGATATTTGATCAGTAAATTAGAAAGCTTTTCCGAGAGATCGTTATCGGGTAAAATTCTGTTTAAAAGATATCTTATAATACAGAGATGAACATATAACTTTTGAAATTCATGCTGTTTCGGTACGTTTGTTATCCACGGAAAAGGTGGGTTGGAAAGCAGTTTTACGGTGGCTGGAATGTCTCTATTCCAAAGTCTAGAGTGGTGTGCGCAATAATTTCGAATTTGTGTAATAGCCTGAAGCCAGCTAGGTAAATAAGTATGATTTACTGCTCCAAATTCTCTCGCGATTACATCTTTTGATTTGATTGTATTTTTTAAATTTCCGTATAATTTTGATAATGAGCCGAGGCTTGTTTGCTCTAAAGATTTCCATGCGGGAGGGAATCGTAAATCGTCTTTATGCTGCTTGTAATGACTTTTTATGGAATGATCTTTAGTCCGACTTAATTCTTCCTCTAGCCTTGCTAAAGTCTTTACCAGTTCTTTACTATCAATGAATAATTCAAAATTTTGAAACCACCATGGATCAAACTCGTGTGAAAGATGGTAAATTAGTTTTGTTCTTAAACTTATTTCGATTTTAGCTATTGTATTAAATAGTAATGTTCTAAGGTCTGCATCAAAATTATATAGCTTTACAACATCTTCGAATTTACTATTCGCTTTAAATAAATGCGCTTCTTTGTCGTATTGCATGGTGTACCAGTATTCACCTAATCGGTAATAACTTACGTTAGAAAGGATTGCTTCTGCCTGATCGGTTTCTTTAATGATTAGACCTCTTTCACGGAGTCTTTCAATTTGTTCTGGTATTGTTAATGGTATTTTATTAAACATAAATCTGTATGGCTTAGATGATATAACGGAATTGTATAAAAGCAAAAGACACACCCTGGGACGCTGTGCTTCTTTTTTACATGGAAGCCTGTAGCGTGGTGTGTACTGTTGATACAAATTTACTAACTTTTTGATTGAAAGGAGAAAAAAGTTTTGAACTATTTTGATATGGATTAAAGCCGACAGCTGCCCAAAAAAAACCACCAAATTGCTTCGGTGGTTCTTGGTTACAAAGTTCTTATTCTTCCGTTTCGGGTTCTGCTGCAGGATACGTGGGCGGTTCGTAAGGTTGTTCTGCATCCTTAATGCGTTTGCCTCCTTTTTTCATAGATTCACCAATCTGGTTGCTAGCCGTAAACGAAGCAACCATATTATTCAACATATCGCTACCTGCTTGAGGCGAATTAGGTAGCAAAATCAAGTTCGAATTCGTATCTGCACCGATCGATTGTAAGGTATCGTAATGTTGGGTCACCACAATCAATGCTGATGCTTCCTGGCTGTTAATTCCTACTTTATTCAAAACATCGACACTCTCTACCAAACCACGAGCAATTTCTCTACGCTGATCGGCAATACCCTGTCCTTGTAAACGCTTGCTCTCCGCTTCGGCCTTAGCTTTAGCAACGATGCGAATGCGTGAAGCTTCTGCCTCAAATTCAGCTGCCGTCTTCTCACGATCGGCGGCATTAATACGATTCATAGCGTTTTTCACCTGAATATCGGGATCAATGTCGGTTACCAACGTATTGATGATATCGTAACCGTACGTGGCCATCGCTTCGTTTAATTCGCGCTTCACGGCAATTGCAATGTCGTCTTTACGCTCAAAAACGTCGTCTAGAATCAATTTAGGTACTTCTGCGCGCACAACGTCGAATACGTAGGCCGTTATCTGGTCGTGCGGGTATTCGAGCTTGTAAAACGCGTCGTAAACGCGATCTTGAATGACTTTGAACTGTACCGAAACTTTCATCTTAACAAAAACATTGTCTTTGGTTTTTGTTTCAATGATGACATCCAGCTGTTGAATACGCAAATTCACGCGGCCGGCAATCCGATCAATTAGCGGAATTTTCAGCTGCAAACCCGAGTTGCGCACGCTTAAAAACTTTCCGAAACGCTCGATTACCACAGCAGTTTGCTGTTTTACGGTAAAGAAAGCCGATAAAAAAATAAAGAATCCTAAAACTAGGATAACAATGGTTGGGATTGACATAATACTGCTTTTCGTAATGATACGCAGTAGCCGTCATTTAGTTACAGCCTACAACGGTATTTTTTGCAAACCTGTTTGTAAACGCTTTATCGTTTCCTCTCGTCCGATTACTTCAATGATGTCGAAAACGTGCGGTCCTTTCATTTCGCCGACTAGTGCCAATCGTATTCCAGGTAAGATACGTCCCATATTGGCGTTCGATTGCGCGTAGTAGGCACGAACTTCGTCTTCGATGGCAAAACTATCGTCGTTGGTCGAGTGCTGCAACACTTCAACCAATTGTTCAATGTAATCGGTAGTTTCAACGGTCCATTTTAAACGCATTTTTTCGTCGTAGGTTGTTGGCGCTTCGTACAAATACGAGGTTAATGGGTAGAAATCTTTTACTGTATTGGCACGATTCTTTATCAAGGTAAAAGCTCGAATAGCACGGTTTATTGGTAGTTCGTAACCGTGTAAAGCCAATTCTTTTTGGTATAATTCACCACCTTTTTCGTCTGTAATTTTTTGTAAATATTGGTGATTAAACCACAGATTTTTTTCGGGATCAAATTTCGCTCCTGCTTTGTGAACGCATTCTAAATCGAACAATTCGCTTAGCTCTTCCAAAGAAAATAGCTCCTGATCGGTTCCGTTGTTCCAACCTAAAAGTGCGAGGAAGTTTACAACGGCTTCTGGGAAAAATCCGCCTTCGCGATAACCTGCCGATTTGGTGCCGTCTTCTCCAACCCAATCTAATGGAAAAACAGGGAAACCGAATTTATCACCGTCGCGTTTAGATAATTTTCCGTTTCCTTGTGGTTTTAGTAGCAAAGGTAAATGTGCAAATTCCGGACGTTGCCAACCAAATGCTTCATACAAGCTAAAGTGCAAGGGTAGGGAAGGCAACCATTCTTCGCCACGAATCACATGTGTAGTTTCCATTAAATGGTCGTCGACGATATTTGCGAGGTGATACGTTGGCATACCGTCGCTTTTAAACAAGACTTTATCGTCGAGTAAATTGCTTTCAAAACGCATGCGTCCGCGGATGATGTCTTGGGTATAAATCTCCGTATCGGCAGCAGTTTTGAAACGAATAACGTAGGCGTCACCGCGATTTAAACGTTCGTTCACTGCTTCTGGCGAAAGGCTTAAACTATTTTCTAAGCCGTTGCGACTGGTTGGTCCGTATATAAAAGTTTTGCCTTCTTTTTCTGCATTTTTTCGAAGCGCGTCTAAACTTTCTGCACTGTCGAAGGCGTAGTAGGCAAAGCCTTTTGCTATCAGTTCATCGGCGTATTGCTTGTACAAATGTTTGCGCTCGCTCTGGCGGTAAGGTCCAAATTTTTCATTTTTTCCAACGGTTTCTTCTGGTGAAATACCCAACCATTCTAAAGCTTCAAAAATGTATTTTTCAGCTCCAGGAACAAAACGAGTTTGATCGGTATCTTCAATACGCAGGTAAAAAGTGCCTTTATTTTTCTTAGCGAAAAGATAGTTAAACAAAGCGGTTCTTACACCACCAATGTGTAATGGCCCAGTCGGACTAGGAGCAAAACGAACGCGAACAGACATAGCGATTTTTTTAGGATGCAAAGATAATCAACCCGTTTTTATAGCGCTTGCTTCCGTGAAATTATAAAACAGGAAACGTTCGGAAATGCGGATTTTGTTTTCAAACCGCGGTTTCGATTTGCTAAACTATTATTTTTCAGTGTTTTATTGTTGTGAGAAGCTTAGCAAGGAATTAACAATTCAGAATCAGCGAAAATGCTACTTTTATCGGTTAAAAAGTACGTAATCGATGCAGCAGAAAATCATCTTTGATAAACTAGAAGATTTTATCCGAAAGTATTACTTCAATGAAGTAATGCGTGGAGCCATTTTCTTTGTTGGCCTAGGCTTGTTGTATTTAATCTTTACTTCCTTAATCGAATATTTTTTATGGATGGATTCAGCCGCACGAACTGTGATTTTTTGGCTGTTCGTAGCTGTCGAAGTTTTTCTTTTTGGAAGATATCTCGCTTGGCCGTTAGCAAAGTTGTTTAAGATTCGAAAAGGAATTAACTACAATCAAGCATCGGCTATTATTGGTAAGCACTTTTCGAATGTCGACGATCGTTTGCTGAACTTTCTCCAATTATCGTCGGAACCGCAAAAGTCGGAATTGCTTTTGGCATCTATTGATCAAAAAGGCGCTTCGTTAGCACCAATTCCGTTTACAAATGCAATCGATTTTTCAAAGACGAAACGGTTTTTGCCACTGGCATTATTGCCCATTTTAATAGTGGCTTATTTTTTCATTTCTGGAAATGCGTCGGTGATTTCCGGAAGTTTAAATCGCGTGGTTCGCTATTCCGAGTATTTTGCGAAGCCAGCTCCTTTTAAGTTTGTTATTACTAGTGCGCTTTCTGGAGTCGAAGGTCAATCTTTTTTGCTTCGCGCAGAAACGGTCGGGAAAGTGGTTCCGGAGCAAGTTTCGGTTTTAATCGGCGAACGTACTTTTTTGATGGATAGCGAAGAACCAGGTGTTTTTACGTACGAGTTTAACTCTTTGCAAGAAGCGGTTTCTTTTGTCTTGGAAGCAAATGGTTTTCAATCGAAAGAATACACGCTTGAAGTTGCGCAAGTGCCTAGTATAGTCGATTTTAAAATGCGTTTGCAGTATCCAGCGTATTTGCAAAAGCGCAACGAAATAGTTTCAGGAACGGGTAATGCCGTGGTTCCAGAAGGAACTTTGGTTTCGTGGATTTTAAATACAAAAGCCACTACAGCGGTGTATTTTAATGTTCCCGATTCCAAACAAGCGTTCTCAAACTCCGAACAAACATTTAGTTTCAGTAAAAAGGTGCGCGACGCTTTGTCGTATGAAATCACTACAGCTAATCGGCGCGTTTCTGATTACGAACGTTTGAAGTATCAGATTTCTGTTGTGAAAGATCAGTATCCAACAATCAACGCAAAGCATGCGCCCGATTCGTTGGGTGTCGCTAAAGAAGTTGTGGTAGGTGAATTGGCAGATGATCACGGTTTAGGAAAGTTTCAGATCGTTTATTACCCTGTTGGTAAGCCACAAGACGAACGGCGTTTTAATTTCAGCACAAAGACGGGTTTATATGATCGTTTCGTTTTTACTTTTCCATCTTCGTTGCCGGTTGTGGAAGGCGTTAGTTACGAGTATTATTTTGAGATTTTTGATAACGATGGAGTGAATGGTGCGAAGTCGGCGAGATCGGAAGTTTTTTCGCAGCGAATTCTCACAACTGATGAACGAAATGATCAGTTTTTGCAAGATCAGAAATCGGCTATTAGTAATTTGGAAAAGAGTACGAATCAACAAAACAAGCAATTAAGTGAGCTGGATAAACTTCAAAAATTGTCTCGGGAGAAAGACAACTTATCGTTTAAAGACAAGCAAAAGCTTGAGGATTTTGTGGAGAAGCAGCGTCAGACCGAGGAGAAGATGCAGAAGTTTGCTGAGAAGTTGAAAGAGAATTTGCAAAAATCGGAGTTGGGTAAAAACGACGCGGAAAAGAAAGAATTGGAGAAGCGTTTGGAGAAGAGTGAGAAGGTTTCGGAAGAAACACAGAAGCTTCTTGACGAATTGAAAGAATTGGGTGATAAACTTAAGCAAGAAGATTTGCTCGAGAAAATGGACAAGCTTGAGAAGATTACCAAATCGCAAACGAGAAATCTGAAGCAGCTTGTGGAAATGACCAAGCGTTTTTACGTAAAGAAGAAGGCAGAGCAATTGGCAAAAAAGTTAGACGAGCTTTCGCAGAAGCAAGAGCAATTAGCAGGAGAGCAAGTTCCGAATGAAGAAAAGAAGCAGGAAGATTTGAAGAAGGAATTTGAAGATGTAGAGAAGCAATTGGAGGATCTTAAGAAAGATAATGAGGATTTAAAAGCACCGATGGAGATTCCTTCCGATCAGAAAAAAGAGGAATCAGTTAAAGAAGACATGAATAAGGCGGGTGAATCTTTGAAGCAAGACAATCAATCCGGTGCTAAGCCAAAGCAGAAAGCCGCTGCAAAGAAGATGAAGGAAATGTCGCAGATGATGGCGGAGTCGATGATGGGAGGTGAGTCTGAATCAAATGAGGAAGATGCAAAAACGCTACGTCAGATTCTGGATAATTTGTTATCGTTCTCTTTTTCGGAGGAGTCGTTGATGAAGAAGTTTCAAAGTTTGCAGCGTTCGGCACCATCGTACAACTCGCAATTGAAGAAGCAACAAGATTTGAAATTGCAGTTTCAGCACGTTGATGATAGTTTGTTCGCGTTAAGTTTACGAAATCCAAAAATTGCGGAAGATGTAAATAAAGAGATTGGCGATATCACGTATAACATTGAAAAGTCGTTAGAGCAGTTGGTTGAAGGGAATGTAAGCCGCGGTACTTTTCATCAGCAGTATGTGGTTTCGGGAAGCAACAAGCTAGCTGATATGCTCTCGGAAACCTTGAACAGCATGCAAATGAGCATGAGCGGATCGGGCAGTGGTGGCAAGGGTTCTCCAAGTCCGGGCCAGGGTTCTGGCAAAGGAATGCAACTACCGGATATTATCCAGAAGCAGCAAGGCTTAGGTGAAAAAATGGGGCAGCAGCAAGGAGGTAAAAATCAAGGGAATCAGCCTAATGGTCAGCAGCAAAGAGGTAGTCAGCCTAACGGAAAAGAAGCAGGTAAGTCGGGCGGTTCTTCAGGCAAGGGTGAAGGTGAATCCAGCGAAGATGGTGAAGGCGATGCTAAAGCCATAATGGAAATATACAAGCAGCAGCAACAATTACGTGACGCCTTGTCGAAAGAATTAGAGAAGAATGGTATGACTGGTGCGGGTCAGAATGCATTGAATCAGATGAAAGAATTGGAGAAGCAGTTGCTTAATCAAGGTTTTAAAAACAATATGCAACAACGGGTACAAGCGATTAAACAAGAACTTTTAAAGTTAGAAAAAGCGATTCGAGAGCAGGGAGAAGACAACAAGCGACAATCGCAAACAAACCAAAAGTCTTATTCAAATAACGCTCCCGAGATTAGTCCAGCCTTGCGCGACTATTTAAACAGTATTGAAATATTAAACAGACAAGCATTACCTTTGCGCGCTATTTACGGAAAGAAGGTACAAAACTATTTTAGCAATGATTGAGTTTCACAGCGAAACAGATTTTGAGTTAGCAGACGAGAAAGCGGTAAGTGATTGGATTTTACAGGTAGCGAATTTACACGGGAAGACGATCAGTGAAATCAGTTATGTGTTTTGCACAGACGATTATTTGCTAGACATGAATCAACGGTTTTTGAACCACGATACGCTAACAGACATCATCACTTTTGATTACACTGTAGGCAATGAGATTGGTGGCGATATTTTTATTTCTGTAGAAAGAGTCGCAGATAACGCTAAAGATTTTAACGTTGAATTTATGGAAGAATTGCGGCGCGTCATCATTCACGGCGTTTTACACCTGTGTGGTTTCAAAGATAAAATGAAAGAAGACGAAGTTCAAATGCGTAAACGCGAAGACGAAGCGCTTAATATGTTCCACGTGGAACAGTAACTTAATTGTTCCACGTGGAACACCAGATTATGTTTAAAGATATTTACGATGTGATAGTGGTTGGCGCGGGGCATGCGGGTTGTGAAGCCGCTGCTGCTGCTGCCAATATGGGAGCGAAAACCTTATTGGTTACAATGAATCTGCAAACCATTGCGCAGATGTCGTGTAACCCAGCAATGGGCGGTATTGCCAAAGGACAAATTGTTCGGGAGATCGATGCTATGGGCGGATATTCCGGGATTGTTTCCGACCGAACGGCGATTCAGTTTAAGATGCTTAATAAGTCGAAAGGACCTGCAATGTGGTCGCCAAGAGTTCAGAGCGATCGAATGCGTTTCGCGGAAGAATGGCGCGACATGCTAGAGAATACGCCCAATCTCGATTTTTATCAGGAAATGATTTCTGGTCTAATCTTCGAAGATGATGCAATTGCTGGAGTAAAAACAAGCCTAGGAATTGAGATTAAAGGACGTGCTGTAGTGCTAACCAATGGGACGTTTTTAAACGGATTGATTCACATCGGCGAGAAACAATTCGGCGGAGGAAGAGCAGGTGAGTCGGCGGCTTTTGGAATAACAGAAATTCTGAAAGACCGCGGTTTTGAAAGCGGACGTATGAAAACAGGTACGCCTCCAAGAGTCGATTCGCGATCAATTGACTTTAGTAAATTACAAGAAGAGCCTGGTGATACGCAGCCACAAAAATTTAGTTACAGTAATTTATCGCAATCGCTAAAAGAGCAAAAGAGTTGTTATATGGCGTACACTTCACCGTTGGTGCACGATTTGTTGCGCAGCGGATTCGATCGTTCGCCAATGTTTAACGGACGTATAAAAAGTATCGGTCCGCGTTATTGCCCGTCTATCGAAGATAAAATCAACCGCTTTGCCGATAAAGACCGTCATCAGTTATTCATTGAGCCAGAAGGTTGGAAAACGCGCGAAATGTACGTAAATGGTTTTTCGACTTCTTTGCCCGAAGATGTTCAGTTCAAGGCGCTAAGTTCAGTTGTTGGATTTGAGCAGGTCAAGTTTCTACGACCTGGTTACGCCATCGAATACGATTATTTCCCGCCAACGCAATTAAAGCATACGCTCGAAACGAAACTCGTGCACAATCTGTATTTCGCTGGTCAGATTAACGGAACTACCGGTTACGAAGAAGCGGCTGCTCAAGGACTCATGGCTGGAATCAACGCCGTTTTAAAGTTGCGCGAGCAAGAACCGTTGATTTTAAAGCGCGATGAAGCCTATATTGGTGTGCTTATCGACGACTTGATTACAAAAGGAACCGAAGAGCCGTACCGCATGTTTACCTCGCGAGCAGAGTATCGAACCCTGTTACGCCAAGACAATGCCGACGAACGCTTAACGAGAAAAGCATTTGAAATTGGTTTAGCAAGCGAATCGCGCTTACGCAGAATGGAAGAAAAGTATGCGAAAGCACAAGAGGTGGTTTCGTTCTTTAAAGAAACAAGCGTCACACCAACGGAGATCAATCCGATTTTAGCTACTCGCGAATCGGCAGAGATTTCTCAAAGCGATAAAATGTTTAAAGTTTTTTCAAGACCTCAAATTGATTTAGCGGCAATGATGGAATTGGATAAAGTACAATCGTTTTTAGCTGATAGAGATTTTGATGAAGAGATTCTAGAACAAGCAGAAATCATTGTCAAATATTCAGGCTATATCGAAAAAGAACGAAACCAGGCCGATAAGTTACAAAGATTAGAAGACATTAAGATTCCGGAAAGTTTTGATTACATGCAGCTGAAATCCATGTCGATCGAAGCACGCCAAAAATTAACGGCTATTAAACCCATAACTTTAAGTCAGGCATCGCGAATTAGCGGTGTTTCGCCTAGCGATATTTCCGTCTTATTAGTACACATGGGAAGATAGTTTCACGTGGAACAGCAATGAGAAAGACACTATTTACAGGCGTTTATACGATAATTCTGATTTTACTGTTTAGTTGCGGCGCCGGGAAGTCTACACTCATTGACGATTACTTTATCGCAGAGCAAGGAAAGACACACGACAACAAAAAGCTAAATGCTTACATTTTCGAAAACCAATTCAACGAACTCCATTTTCGGAATTACATGCGAAAACAATATGGAGTTACAGGAGAGGATTTCGATATAGATGTTGTGGTAAGCGGACAACAAATACGGCTGCTCTTTTACAGCAAGAATGATTTCGACCGATTTTTCGAAAGGTATAATTTTAAGTACACCGGACTTGTTGCCGATATTACAGCCGACCAAATGGCGGCAAATCATTTTGTAGCCATCAGTGCGGTAGATGCTTTTGGAAATGATGCATTGCAAGAATCGCACGTGATATACCAAGAAATGATTTCCTTTTTAAATGAGTTTAAAAAACAATACCTCCGATTATGAGTGTAACGGAAAATAAGCGCGTAACCGATTTCAGCGTTTCAAAAGAAGTTTTTGAATTACGATATAACGATGATATTAAAGCTTTGGAAACCATTCCGAGACCAATAGATATCCACAAGTACTACCAAACCGACGATTATATTTCACATACAGACAGCAATACCGGTTTAGTGAATAAAGTGTACCAATCTGTAAAGCAGTATATGCTTTCAAAAAAGGTGCGCCTTTTATTTCAATACAAACGGAAATTGCGTTCTGTTTTAGATATTGGCGCGGGTACAGGCGATTTTGTGAAACTTTTAAAATCGGTTAATGTAACTGCCACCGGCGTAGAACCCAGTGAATCTGCGCGAAAACGTGCCGCTGAAAAAGGTGTGAAACTAGAAGACTCTATTAGAACAGTTGAAGATCTAACATTCGATGCAATTACCATGTGGCACGTTTTAGAACACGTACCTGAACCAAGAGCGCATTTAAAGAAGTGTTTTGAAATGCTTAATACCGACGGACTTTTGGTAATTGCCGTCCCAAATTACAAATCGTTCGATGCGCAGTATTACGGTTCGTATTGGGCAGCCTACGACGTACCACGTCATCTTTGGCATTTTAATCAAGAAGGAATGAAACAGTTGTTGCAAGAATCCGGATTTCAAATGAGAGCCGTTAAGCCAATGCCGTTCGATGCATTTTATATCGCACTATTGTCGGAGAAGTACAAAACCGGATCGAACAGTTTTTTAAAAGCGTTTTGGATCGGATTGCGCTCGAATTGGAAAGCAGCAAGCAATAGAGAATACTCTAGTTTGATTTATATCGCTCAAAAATCATAAAAAGGCATTTATTTGCCCGCTATTAGGTTGTTGCGCGCTGAAACAACAAATGCATCCGATAAATTTAGAAAACGCCTTAAAACGCATGTATTAAAGCTGTTTTTAATAGCTTGTATTGATAACAGAATTGTTTTTTATAAATTTATCTTATATAAAGAAAATCGGCACGTTGCGTTTCAAAATTTCTACATTTGTGCGATTTTAAAATTGAATCATGAAAAAACTAATTGTAATCCTAGCGTTCGGATTTTTAGCTATGGCTTGTTCGAAAAGTGCAGAAGTAAAAGAGGCAAAATTCGCTTACATTGATACAAGCAAATTAATGGAAGAGTACGAGCAAGCGAAAGATATCGAAGCAAAGTATAAAAGTAAGTCGGAAGAAGCCGGACGTAAGTTTGAAATAGCCGAACAAAATTTTAAAGCCGACGCAGAGAATTTCGAAAGAAGTGCGCGTGCAAATGGCGAGGCTTGGGCTCAGCAAAAAGGGGCTGAATTGCAACGTCGTCAGCAAGAATTGCAATATTCTGCACAAAGTGTTGCGCAGCAATTGCAGCAACAAATGGGTACAGAGATGGATTCATTGGTGAAAGATGTTAAATCGTTCATTAAAGATTACGGCAAGAAAAACGGTTACAAGTACATTTTTGGAACCGGCGAAGCTGCCACAGTTTTGTATGGTGAAGAAAAAGATGATATCACAAAAGAAATCATTAAGTTGCTGAACGAAAAGTATAAAGCAGCTCCAGCAAAAGAAACTACGGAGAAAAAGTAATATTTTCACTGAACGAAGAGAGATAAACCCGGAGCAATCTGGGTTTTTTTATGCTCGTTTTTTTGGAACGATTTTCCGCAGTAGCGACAGCAGCGGCATCCCCCGACGTCAGGAGGGGATATAGCGAATGGCGCGGTGCCGGCGCTCTGCAATTGTTTCGTAAGGACGTAGCCGGCAACTGCCCAAATAAAAAAACC
Source organism: Pseudanabaena sp. UWO311 (assembly GCA_943371725.1). GTDB lineage: Bacteria > Bacteroidota > Bacteroidia > Flavobacteriales > Flavobacteriaceae > Flavobacterium. The sequence goes on from CALRVY020000003.1 coordinate 17,649, forward strand.
GCCTCATTCTTAAAAAGGAAAGGCGGTTTTTAAATTTCTGAAAAGCAAAGGATTACTTTATTTTTCGAGTGCGTATCTGCGCGCCACTTCGGTCCAATTGATAACGTTGAAAAACGCTTCGATATAATCCGGACGACGGTTTTGATAATTCAAATAATAGGCGTGTTCCCAAACGTCTAATCCTAAGATCGGCGTGCCTTCGCAACCTACTTCAGGCATCAATGGATTGTCTTGGTTTGGCGTGCCACAAACTTCGAGCTTACCGTCTGATTTTACGCAAAGCCAAGCCCAACCCGAACCGAATTGAGTGGCAGCAGCTTTTGCAAATTTTGCTTTAAACTCATCAAAAGTTCCAAAATCGCGCTCAATTGCTGCGGCTAAATCGCCCGTTGGCAATCCACCTCCGTTTGGAGCTAAAATAGTCCAAAACAAATTGTGGTTGTAAAAGCCGCCACCGTTGTTTCGAACAGCAGCATTTTTCTTATCGAGATTGATTAAGATATTTTCGATAGTAAGACCTTCTAAATCAGTTCCTGCGATCGCCGCATTGAGATTTGTCGTATAGGCGTTGTGGTGTTTTGTATGATGGATTTCCATCGTTCGTGCATCAATATGCGGTTCTAAAGCGTTGTAATCGTAAGGTAATTTTGGTAATTCAAAAGCCATAATGTTGATATTAAGTTTAACAAAAGGAATTCAAATTTAGGCAATATATTGTGGCAATTTTGGTAAATTAAAGTTATATTTTAGCTAATTCGTAAAATAGTACTTTTCATTATTAAGCACTGAAAAATGTCGAAACATCAAGATATGTCCTCCATTTCGATTTATTATGCCTCTGCCGGTTCGGGTAAAACGTATACGCTGGTGAAAGAGTACTTGAAAATTTTATTACAAAGTTCAAAAATAGATACTTACAAGCGTATTCTTGCGGTTACGTTTACCAACAAAGCGGTAAACGAAATGAAGACACGGATTTTAGAAAGCTTATACGGCTTTTCGCTGAACGATCCGGAACCAAAAATTCGAGATTATCGGAAGGTAATTGCCTCAGAAATCGGAAAGACAGAAGAAGAAGTTCAAAGAAAAGCAGCTGCTATTGTCAAGCAACTTACTCACAATTACGCTGCTTTTGACGTTATGACGCTCGATAAATTTACGCATCGAATCATCAGAACTTTTGCAGTGGACTTTGATTTGCCCGTGAATTTCGACGTGACGCTCGACACCCAAACCATCTTGCAAGAAGCGCTTGACCGCGTGATTGCAGAAGCCGGAAGCGACGAATTGCTGACCGCCATCCTGATGGAACACATTTCGGCAACGGTGGAAGTGGGCAAGCACCACCGATCTTTTCAACATGATTTATTGCGAGAAGCAGAATTAATTACAAAAGACGATCACAAGGCAAATCTTGAAGAATTGAAAGATTTGACTATGAACGATTTCCGAAGCATACAAAAACAGCTTCGAGAACGGGTGAAAATGCTTAACGCTGAAATCGAACAATTAGCAATTCCAGTACAGCAACACTTTGAACAAATTGTGGCGAATGGAAAAGTGATTCGTGCAAACGCAAAAATTTACAAACACATTCGAACTATAACCACTGCGGATGTCAGTGAAAAGTACGAAACACGGGAGAGTGTTCCTCTAAATGCAGCATTTAAAAACGAGCACACTTTTGCAGAAGTTGATCGACTTATCGCCAATTTACAACCAATTTATCAAGCCATTAGTAGGCGCGCACGGTTTCAATTGGTTTTAGATAAGTTGTTGAATTTAATGCTGTTACTACAAATAAGGCAACAATATAAAGAAGTTCAAAAAGAACGAGACGAGATTCCGCTAGCCGATTTCAATGAAATGATTGCCGAACATCTGCAGAAGCAACCCGCCCTGTTTATTTACGAGCGAATAGGAGGGAAGTACGACCACTTTTTTATCGATGAGTTTCAGGACACTTCGGTTTTGCAGTGGAATAATTTAGTTCCGTTAATCGACAATACAACTGCCGGAATGTCGGAAGACGGAACAAAAGGAACGCTATTGTTGGTTGGCGATCCGAAGCAAGCAATTTACCGTTGGCGTGGAGGAAAGGCCGAAATGCTCCAAGATTTAGCAAGTCAAACGAATGTTCCGTTTACCAATCCCGATGTTAAAACTACATTTCTTGACACTAATTACAGAAGTTTCAATAACGTTATTGAATTTAACAACGCCTTTTTCGACTTTGCGAACCAATATCTAATTCGCGAGTCAACCAAAGAGTTATACAAAACCACTGCAACTCAAAAGACAAATGCTAAAACGGGCGGAAGTGCACGAATTACAATTGCCGATGCTGAAGATCACGACTTGCACACATTAGAGGCAATTCAGCATTTTGTGAATCAAGGATTTAAATATCAAGATATAGCAATTCTTTGCAACAAAAAAAAGAACCTAAAACAAACAGCCGATTTTTTACTCAGCAATCAGATTCCGATTTTAAGTGCCGAATCGCTTTTTATTACCGCTTCCGCAGAAGTGAATTGGGTTGTTTCGCTTTTGGAATTACTGTACAATTCCGATAACAAAATGGCACAATTTGAGTTCTTATTTTACTTGTCCAAACAACAAACAGAGTACACAGTCGATGCGTTTTTAGAACATCACGTTGCAGAATGGCAGAAAACACGAGAACCTGAGTTTCCAAAACAATTTGAATTTCCGGCTTCTTTTAATACGCTGCGACTCATGAGTGTATATTCGATAGTTTCGCTTGCCTCAAAATGGTTGCACGACTTGAAAAAAAGCACCTTCAGCGATGCGTATTTACAAACCTTCGCCGACACAGCGTTAAATTGCGAATCTCGCGGGATAACCGGTTTGCAAGATTTTCTCGAATTCTTAAAAACAAAGAACGGAAGTGAGATATCTGTAAATCCGCCGCCAGGAACCAATGCTGTGAACATGATGACTGTTCACAAATCGAAAGGATTGGAGTTTCCGGTGGTAATTTATCCTTACGCATTTAAAGACGTTAGGTCGATGCCCGAAAATTTTTGGGTTCGCAACAACAAACAAGAAACCGACTTGCCGGCAACCTTGCTAAACACACAAGTAAAGGCAGAGACGCTCGATAACGAAGGTGCACAAAAGCTTCAGGATGTGTTGGAACAAAAAGAAACGGATTTAATCAATCAATACTACGTGGCATTAACTCGTGCCGAAGAACATTTGCATATCATTACCATTGAACCTTTTAAAAACAGCAAGCATTTGTTTAGCCTGCAAGCGATGCTTTCCGATTTTTCTTCCCATTTTAACATGCACGAAGATCGGCAGCAATCATTTATTTATGGAAGCGATACGACAGCATTTACGGCGAGTACTGCAGAAATTAGCGTGCAATTTGTACCTGTAAATTCGGGAAAAGCACGACACGAGGCCATCAAAATTGCCGATAGAGCCGCACTTTTATGGGGAACGACCACCGAAGTTGCATTGGCAAAGGGCGTGCTAATTCACGATTTGCTTTCGAAAATCCATACCATAAACGACATCGATAACATACTCGACGCCGGCGTGCAAACAGGAGTGCTGGCAGCCGGAGAACGGCCTTCTTTACAGCAAAAGATAACGCAGATTGTTGCGCATCAAGAATTATCCGACTTTTTCAACGCCAATTTTCCTATCAAAACAGAATCCCGCATTTTAGGTAATGGTATCCCGATTTTGAAGCCCGATCGCGTAACATTTTTATCCGAAAACGAAGTTGCTTTGTTGGATTACAAAACAGGAAGTCGCGAAGCTTCGCATAAAAAGCAGTTAGAACAGTACGCCGAAGCGCTTTCGCAGATGGGATATAGCGTTGTGAAAAAAGTTTTGGTTTACACCGGAGCGCAAATAGAAATTATAACTTTGTAATCGAAGATTGGTCGAAAGTCCATTCAAAATCAAATGCCCATTGGATGCCTGAACGATTTTTATTTCAATCGAAATGCGGAATTGCATTTTAGGAATAGCTAGAGTTAAAGAATCTTTCGGGTACGAAATCAGTTTTATAAATAACAAAATCGCAATATGTACGGATCTATTCAACAACATTTACAAGCAGAATTACAGCAAATTGAAGAAAACGGCTTGTTTAAACGAGAGCGTATTATTACTTCTCCTCAAGGAGCAGAAATAACTATTTCTACGGGCGAAACCGTTTTAAATTTTTGCGCCAATAATTACCTCGGATTATCGTCGCACCCAGAAGTGGTTCAAGCGGCAAAAGATGCGCTCGATACGCACGGTTTCGGAATGTCGTCGGTACGCTTTATTTGTGGAACCCAAGATATTCACAAAAAGTTAGAGAAAGAAATAGCCGATTTTTACGGAACGGAAGACACGATTTTGTATGCTGCGGCTTTCGATGCTAACGGAGGTGTTTTCGAACCGCTGTTGGGCGAGCAAGATTGTATTATTTCCGATAGTTTAAATCACGCATCAATTATCGACGGCGTTCGTTTGTGTAAAGCAGCGCGTTATCGTTACGAAAACAATAATATGCACGATTTGGAACAGCAGTTAATTGCGGCTTCCGAGAAAAACCATCGTTTTAAACTCATTGTTACCGATGGTGTTTTTTCCATGGACGGCTTAGTTGCACCTTTAGATCAGATTTGCGATTTAGCCGATAAATACGATGCGTTGGTACTAGTTGATGAATGCCATGCTGCTGGTTTTATTGGCGCTACGGGAAAAGGAACCTTAGAAGCTAAAAACGTGATGGGCAGAGTAGACATCATCACAGGAACACTCGGAAAAGCACTCGGTGGTGCCATGGGCGGATATACTACCGCAAAGAAAGAAATCATCGAAATTTTACGTCAGCGTTCTCGTCCGTATTTGTTTTCCAATTCACTAGCACCAGCTATTGTTGGGGCTTCGTTAAAGGTTTTCGAATTGCTAAAAAACGACACATCGCTGCGCGATCAATTAGAAGCCAATACCAAATATTTCAAAAAAGGAATGCTAGACGCTGGTTTCGATATCATTGACGGCGATTCGGCTATCGTTCCCGTGATGCTTTACGACGCCAAATTAGCACAACAAATGGCCGAGAAATTGCTCCGTGAAGGAATTTACGTAATCGGATTCTTCTTCCCAGTTGTACCTAAGGAAAAAGCCCGAATTCGCGTGCAACTTTCCGCAGCACACACGCAAGAACAGCTCGATAAAGCCATTGCAGCATTTACAAAAGTAGGAAGAGAACTAGCGGTAATTAAGTAAAGTCAACAAATGGGCGATAGCTTGGCAGCTATTTTTTGGGAAGAAAAGTTCGCTCTAAAAGTGTAGAATAACAAGAAAAAGCAACGTTTTTTTGCGGAAGTAAGCTGATTTGCTTTTTTTTAGAAGATATAAGTGCCTAAAATTTATCTCTTTAACAAAATTTTTTATTCGAATTCAGGTTTATAAGAAATATCAACTTACTTTTGCCGTAACTAATTAAGTAACAAAATAACTCAAGTATGAAAAATCTTAACAAGTTTTTTGCTGCTTCGTTATTAGTACTAGGCCTCAGCGCTCAGGCGCAAGATGCAGACAATCCGTGGGCATTGTCGTTTGGTGTTAACGCCGTTGACACGAGAACTAGCGCTAATGGAAGTGGTGTTTTTGATCAACCTTTTAAGGTAAAAGACAATTGGAATATTTTACCTTCTGTATCTTTTGCTAGCGTAAGCCGCTATTTAGCCGATGGATTTTCATTGGGCGTAACAGGTTCTATAAACAGAATCGACAAGTTGGTGTATCAATCGGAAGCTAATCCTATGGATTACGTTACGGTTAACCCAGGCGATTTGAATTACTACGCTCTTGATGGTCACATCCGTTACAGCTTTATGAAAATGATTAAGTCGAAAGTTATCGATCCTAACCTTAGCATTGGTGGTGGTTATAACTGGCTTGGAGATTTCGATGCTGCTACTCTTAACGGTGGTGCTGGAATTACGCTATGGTTCACTGAAACTGTAGGTTTCTCATGGCAAACTAACTATAAGCACTCATTTGCTGATAATCGCGCTAACGCTGATAGAGCAACAGGTATTCCTACACACTTCCAACACTTAGCTGGTTTGACATTCAAATTCGGTGGTGTTGATACAGATGGTGACGGAATCTACGATAAATATGATGCTTGTCCAGACGTAGCAGGTCCTAAAAACCTTAACGGTTGCCCTGATACAGACGGCGATGGCGTTCTTGACAAAGACGATACTTGTGTTGATGTAGCTGGTCTTGCTGCTTTCGCAGGATGTCCAGATACAGACGGCGACGGTATCCAAGATAGCGAAGATGCTTGCGTTGACGTAGTAGGTATCGCTGCTTTGAAAGGTTGTCCAGATGCTGATGGCGACGGAATTGCCGACAAAGACGATAAATGTCCTACAACTAAAGGTCCAAGAGATAATCAAGGTTGTCCTTATCCAGATAGAGATGGAGACAGCGTTCTTGACAAAGATGATAAGTGTCCAGATGAAAAAGGAACAGTTTCTAACAACGGTTGCCCAGAAATTACAACTGAAGCAGTTGATCGTTTGAACGCTTTCGCTAAAACAATCCTTTTCAACAGCGGAAAATCTTCTTTCAAACAAGAAACGTTCCAAGTTCTTCAAGCAATCACGGCTATCTTGAAGCAATATCCAAGTGCTAACTTCACAATCGAAGGACACACAGATAGCGACGGTAAAGATGATATGAACTTGAAACTTTCTGAAGAGCGTGCAGCAGCTGTGAAAAATTACTTGATCGAGAACGGTGTGTCACCAAGCAGATTAACGTCTTCTGGTTACGGAGAAACCCGTCCAATCGATACAAATAAAACTCCTGCTGGAAAAGCAAACAACAGAAGAGTAGAAGTGAAATTAGTGAAGTAATTTTCATTCCTAATAATACCAAAAGTGGCTGCAACATTTGCAGCCATTTTTTTTGCATTTTATTTTCTCAAATACGTATTTTTAGGCTATGACTCCACCCACTTATATACAACTTCTCGCTAACGAAATCGCAGCGTTTCAACAGCAAAACAACCACTTTCCCGTTGTTGTACTACCCAACAATCGCGCAAAGCTTTTTTTGCTTCACGAACTAAAGAAATGGTATCAAAAACCCATTTTTGCGCCGGATTTACTCAGCATTGAAGAGTTTATCTCCGAAATGGCACAACTCAAAACAGCCGACGAACTTACGCTACTGTTCGAATTCTACGCCGTTTACACAGCAATAGTCGAAAAAAGCCAACAAAAATCCTTCGATTATTTCGCCAATTGGGCGCCAACAGCACTCGCCGACTTCAACGAAATCGACCGCTATCTACTAAATCCAAACGAAATATTCGATTATCTAAAAGCTATCGACGATATCAAAAAATGGGGCGCCGATCCGAATGATACTGCACTTTTAAAACGATATGTCAATTTTTGGAGTCTTTTACCCAAATATTACCAAGCTCTTAAAACAAATCTGCTTTCCAAAAATAGTGCCTACCAAGGTTTAGCGTATCGCGAAGCAAACGACAAACGCGTTTCATTCGCGAAAAGCACCCAAAATCATTACTTTTTTTGCGGATTCAACGCACTAAATGCTGCGGAAGAAAACATCATCAAAGAACTAATTTCAGAAGCAAAAGCAACAGTCTTTTTCGATATCGATAAAACCATTTTCAGAGATCAACAGCACGACGCAGGCCTTTTTCTCAGACGTTACGTGGCTACTTGGCCCTTCTACCGAACCCATAATCCGACGTTTTTCACCGACGATTTCCAGAAATCTAAAGAAATTAATTGCATAGGCACGTCAGGAAAAACCGGCCAAGTGTACATTGCGGCCGAAAAACTTCAACAAATTTTTAATGAGAATCCGGACGACATCGCTAAAACAGCCGTTGTTCTCGCCGACGAAACGTTGCTGCAACCGCTGCTTCAAGCACTTCCGGAAAGCATCGACGCTTTTAATATTACCATGGGGCTACCGCTTGAGAAATCGGCCGTAGCGCAATTTTTCAAAGACGTGCTTAAAATGCACTTGCAGGCGGTGCAACGCAAAGGAAACAGCATTTACCACCGCGATTTATTGCGTGTGTTCTCACACAATTTTTTAGCTGAAACCGACGCCGCAGCTATCGCCAAATATTTAAAAGACAACAACATTGCTTTTTGTAAAATCGATCGTTTGAAAGAACGTGCCAAACATCCGATAAGTACTGCAATTCTTAGTCCGATGAATGCCAACGGTTCTAATTTCATCGCAATCCTAAAGGAAATAATCAATGCGCTAAAACAACAAGAAGTACCCCAAAAGTTCGAAGCGCGTTTGCAAAGAACCTTTCTGTTCGAGTACGCTAAAGTGGTCGACCAACTCGAACAATTCTTGGAGAATAAAGCCAATCAAATCGAGCTTTCACTCGAAAATCTGATTCAATTTCTCAAACAACTAATCAAAAACGTTACCGTATCTTTCGAAGGAGAACCGCTCGATGGATTGCAAATTATGGGAATCTTAGAATCGAGAACGCTCGATTTTAAACACGTAATTGTCCTTGGAATGAATGAAGGAAAGCTTCCCGCCGGAAAATCCTTCAACAGTTTTATTCCGCACGATGTAAAACGCGAGAAGGGACTGCCCACTTTTCGCGAAAAAGACGCAATCTTCTCTTATCATTTCTATCATCTCATTCAACGCGTAGAAACCGCTAATTTGATTTATAACGTCGATGTAGACGGTTTAGACGGCGCCGAAAAAAGCCGCTTTATAACACAGCTTTTGTTCGATTCGCAACCCAATCACAAAATAACCGAAACGCTTTACAACACTTTCCTAGATACCAACAACCAATTGCCACACGAGATCGAAAAAACCGATCACGTACTGGCGCAAATCAAAAAACTTTTGCAGTACGGCCTTTCTCCCTCAGCTATGGCGTCGTATCTCCGAAGCCCGTTGGCGTTTTACAAACAGTACATTTTGAAAATCCAACCCGATGATGAGGTCGAAGAAAACATGGCAGTAAATACGCTCGGAACCATCATTCACGATGTGCTGGAAGAACTGTATCAACCCAGATTAAATCAGATTTTAACGCCCGATTTTTACAGCGAATCTCTGGCAAAATTCCCGGAATTACTCGTTAAAAAGGCCGCAACTATTTTCCGCGAAGGCGATTTAAGTTCCGGACAAAATTACCTCGAAATGAGTTTTGCTAAATCGGCAATAAAGACCTTTCTCGAAGCCGAGCGCGACCAAGTACTGCAAGGAAACGAGATCGTCGTAAAAATGCTCGAAGAAAAGCTTTCAACCACAATGCAGCTCCCAAAAATCGATTTTCCTATAAAAGTGGCTGGTAAAGTTGATCGTATCGACCAATACAACGGTGTCGTTCGCGTACTCGATTACAAAACCGGTTCGGTGAAAAGCGAGACTTTAAAGCTTAAAATAGACTCCGATTTTGAGGCTAACCTCAAGGAAGACAAGGTTATTCAGCTCATGACCTACGCGTTTGCCTCTTTTCAGGAAACGCCTTACAAAAGTTTCGAAGCCGGAATTATTTCACTGCGAGATCCGCGAAAAGGAGCGTACAAACTGCAAACGCAACACAAGGATAGCGATAATCAACTGATTACCAGTACGGAGTTCGATTTTTACAAAGAGTTGGTCGAATACCTTATTCTCGAAATGTTAAATCCAAAAATTCCGTTTCAAGAAAACCGAGTTGATGCAACGCTTGTTGATTAAATTTTTTTGGGCAGCATTTCCCGCTTTTCGTTGCAATTTGGGCGTGCAACGGCGGTTTCGGCAGTATTTGTGCACAGCTTCCGTTGGTCGCTGTACCCAAAATGCCTGCACACGCCCTTGCACGGCCCGCATTTCCACTGCAATCGGGGCTGCGGGCAATCGTTATCAAGATTTCATTTTCTTAACCTGTTTCAAAAATCCGATCACGGCCGCAGTGTATCGTTCCGGATCTTCAATGTGCGACATATGTCCCTCTTCGCAAATCACCAATTCGGCCGAAGAGCCAAGCAACTGCTCTTGAATTCCGGCCAGCGGCAAAACCGGATCTAGTTTTCCAGCGATATACAAAATCGGAAAGGGTGCAAAATGCAAAATCACTTCCCGATCTTTCCGAATTTTCATGCCTTCTAAAGCGGCAACAATACCACGAACCGGAATTTGTAACGCCCTATCTCGAAGTAACGCAATTTGTTCTTTACAGCGCTCCCGACTCGCTTCGCTAAACAAATTAGCAATCGATAAATACACAAAAGTGCGGTGATCTTGTTTTACGGCGGCAATCGCTCGATCTCGATTTACTTTTCGTTCTTCCGAATCGGCTACCGCTGTCGAATTCTGCATGATCAAAGCTTTTACGCGTTCCGGATAGTATTCGGCAACAGCCAAAGCCACATAACCGCCCATCGAATGACCAAGAAAAACCGCATTTTTTACTTTGAGAAAGTCGAGTAAATCCACCACCAAATCGGCTTGATCTTCCATGGTATGCACGTATCCTTTCGATTCGGTTTCGCCGTGTCCGAGCAAATCAACGGCAATTACCTTGTACGTTTTGCTCCAACTTTCCACAAACGAATCAAACATCGAACGATCTTCCAAAAAACCGTGTAAGAGCACTAAAGCAGGTCCGCGTCCGTGCACTACATAACCTACCGAGATGCCTTTGTAAGTTAGTGTCATGCGTTCATTAGTTCTTCAATTTCCTCAATCTCAATCGGAATATTCGCCATCAAATTAAGTGGCGCTCCCGATTCTTGTACTACCACATTGTCTTCCAAACGAATACCAAATTTCTCTTTAGGTATGTAAATTCCCGGCTCTACCGTAAAAACCATGTTGGCTTCCATCGGCAAATGCAACAAACCGTAATCGTGTGTATCGAGTCCTAAATGGTGCGAAGTTCCGTGCATGAAGTACTTTTTGTACGCGGGCCAATCCGGATTTTCATTTTGTACATCGGCTTTATCAATAAGGCCCAATCCGAGCAATTCCGACGTCATGAGTTTTCCAACCTCTTTGTGGTATTCTTTCCAAAGCGTTCCCGGAGTCAGCATGGCAGTTGCCTCGTTTTTCACACGTAAAACCGCATTGTAAACTTGTTTCTGACGCGCGTTGTATCGGCCCGAAACAGGGATGGTTCGCGTCATGTCGCTTGAGTAATTCGCGTATTCGGCAGCCAAATCCAACAAAATCAAATCGCCTTCGCGGCAAATCTGGTTGTTTTCAATGTAGTGCAGCACGTTGGCGTTGTTACCCGAAGCAATAATAGGCGTGTAGGCAAATCCTTTTGAACGGTAGCGAACAAACTCATGCAAAAATTCGGCTTCAATTTCGTATTCAGTTACGCCGGGTTTAACGAAAGGCAATACACGTCGGAAACCGCGCTCGGTAATCGAACAAGCGTGTTTAATCAAATCAATTTCTTCCGGCTCTTTAATCGAACGGATGTATTGTAAAATCGTGTTGCTTTTGGCTACTTGATGCGCCGGATATTTTGCTTTCCACCATTTTACAAAACGATCTTCGCGCGTTTCAACTTCCACATTCTGGCGGTAGTGCTCGTTGGTATTGATGTACATGATTTCCACATACGTCATTACCTCTTTCAGAACTTTTTCAAACTCCGACAACCAAAAAACCGATTTGATTCCCGAAACTTCATAAGCGCGTTCTTTGGTTAACTTTTCGCCTTCCCAAACAGCAATATGTTCGTTGGTTTCGCGCAAAAACAAAATTTCGCGCAGGTGTTCGTACGGAGCGTCTGGGCATAATAGCAAAATACTTTCCTCTTGGTCGACACCCGAGAGGTAAAAAATATCGCGGTGTTGTGCGAAAGGCAACGTACTGTCGGCCGAAACGGGATAAATGTCGTTAGAATTGAAAACAGCCACAGCAGACGGCTTCATTTTGCTACTAAATTTTTGACGGTTTTTCACAAAAAGGTTCTTGTCGATAGGAAGATATTTCATAGCATCAAAGTATAAAAATAGGTCTGTAAACTTACCCAAAAATCTGGACTACGATTTATAAAAACGGCTCAATTGATTACGTGTTTTCCAGAATTTTTCAAATCCTGTTCAACAAAAGCTAAAATCATTTTAAAACGGGTATAAATAAGTGCGTAATCGTTGTAGTATTAGTGCTGTTACCGTACTTTTGTGCGATTTTAACACTAAACTGACCCAAGATGTCAAACAATGGTATGCTCAAATCGTCGATAGCTCGAAAGGTAGCGATGGCGCTTTCCGGATTATTTTTGGTTTTATTTTTAGGACAACACTTTTTCATTAATTCCATGTCGGTGGTTTCTCCCGACACATTTAATGAAATTTCTCATTTCATGGGTTACAATCCCGTTGTGCAATTTATTTTGCAACCGATTTTAATTTTTGGTGTTATTTTCCACTTCTGCATGGGCTTGTATTTGGATTACCAAAACAAGAAAGCGCGCCCGATTAAATATGCGAAAGACAATGGTGCTGCCAACTCTTCGTGGATGTCTCGCAACATGGTACTTACCGGCGTTGTGGTTTTAGCGTTTTTAGGACTACACTTTTACGATTTTTGGGTGCATGAAATGAACGTAAAATACATCAACGTGCAACCAGAAGACCCAACTCGTTATTACGAAGAACTTCGTTTGAAGTTTGTAGATCCAGTTCGTGTTTGGATTTATGTTGCCTCTTTTGTACTACTCGCTTTACATTTGTTGCACGGCTTTATGTCGTCTTTCCAATCAGTAGGTTTTAATAACAAATACAGTCGCAGTCTGCGCGGTTTTGCGTATGCGTTTTCGATATTGGTGCCAGCAGGCTTTGCGCTTATTGCTTTATATCATCATTTCACCATTTAATCAGTTTTTGCTATGGCTTTAGATTCTAAAATACCCGCAGGTTCAATTGATCAGAAATGGACGAACTACAAAAATAAAATCAACCTTGTAAACCCAGCAAACAAGCGTAATCTCGACGTAATTGTTGTTGGTACTGGTTTGGCAGGAGGTTCGGCTTCGGCCACGCTAGCCGAATTAGGTTACAACGTTAAAGCGTTTTGTTTTCAAGATTCGCCACGTCGCGCTCACTCTATCGCAGCACAAGGCGGTATCAACGCGGCAAAAAATTATATGGGCGACGGTGACTCGGTGTTCCGACTTTTTTACGATACGGTAAAAGGTGGCGACTACCGTGCACGCGAAGCTAACGTATATCGTTTAGCTGAGGTTTCTACCAACATTATCGACCAATGCGTTGCACAAGGTGTACCATTAGCTCGCGAATACGGCGGATTACTCGACAACCGTTCGTTTGGTGGTACGCTCGTTTCTCGTACGTTCTATGCTAAAGGACAAACCGGACAGCAATTGTTACTTGGAGCTTATTCAGCAATGAATCGCCAAATTGCACGCGGAAAAATAAAAATGTACGCGCGTCATGAAATGCTCGAATTGGTTGTTGTTGATGGAAAAGCACGTGGTATCATCGCTAGAAACCTAATGACAGGCGCTATCGAACGCCACTCAGCACATGCAGTTGTTATTGCAAGTGGTGGCTACGGAAACGTATTTTTCTTGTCGACCAACGCAATGGGTTCAAACGTAACTGCTGCTTGGAAAGTGCACAAAAAAGGAGCATACTTCGCAAATCCGTGCTACACGCAAATTCACCCAACTTGTATCCCGGTTTCAGGTGATCACCAATCGAAACTTACTTTGATGTCGGAATCGCTGCGTAACGACGGACGAATTTGGGTTCCAAAATCACTGGAAGACGCAAAAGCTATTCGCGAAGGACGCAAAAAACCAACGCAATTATCAGAAGAAGAAAGAGATTACTACTTGGAAAGACGTTATCCAGCGTTTGGAAACTTAGTTCCGCGTGATATCGCTTCGCGTGCAGCAAAAGAGCGTTGCGATGCCGGTTATGGAGTTAATAAAACAGGTGAAGCTGTGTATCTTGATTTCGCCTCTTCAATAGAACGCTATGGTAAAGACCAAGCTCGTATCCGTCATTTAGACGAGAACGACAAAGAGTTAGTGCTTAAACTCGGAAAAGAAGTAGTTGCCTCTAAATATGGAAACTTATTCCAGATGTATGAGAAAATCGTAGATGAGAATCCGTACGAAACACCAATGATGATTTATCCAGCGGTGCACTACACCATGGGCGGCGTTTGGGTAGACTATAACTTAATGACCACGATTCCAGGTTGTTTCGCTATCGGTGAAGCAAACTTCTCCGATCACGGAGCCAACCGTTTGGGAGCTTCGGCGTTGATGCAAGGTTTAGCCGACGGTTATTTCGTTCTTCCATACACCATCGGCGATTATTTGGCGCCGGATATCAAATTAGGTCCAATTCCAACAAATACTCCGGAGTTCGACGAGGCTGAAAAGTCGGTGAGAACACAATTGGAACAGTTCGTCTCAAACAAAGGAACGCAACCTGTAGACCACTTCCACAGACGTTTAGGAAAAATTATGTGGGATAAAGTTGGTATGGCACGAAACGAACAAGGTTTGAACGAGGCCATCAAGGAAATTTCAGAATTGCGAGACGAATTCTATAAAAACGTTAAAGTTCCAGGAACACTCGACAGCTTCAACCAAGAGTTAGAGAAAGCGATGCGTGTTGCCGACTTCTTAGAATTGGGCGAGCTTTTCGCGAAAGATGCACTGCACAGAAACGAATCATGTGGCGGCCACTTCCGTGAAGAATACCAAACTCCAGATGGCGAGGCACTGCGCGACGATGAGAACTTTGCATACGTAGCTGCTTGGGAATACAAAGGAAAACCAGCCGATGCCGTTTTACACAAAGAAGAACTCGTGTACGATAACGTGAAACTCGTAACCCGTAGTTACAAATAATAAGATACCAAACAGCCGTAAGGCAAAAAAGATAAGATATGAAACTTAATCTAAAAATTTGGAGACAGAAAAACGCACAAGATCAAGGCAAGATGGTCGATTATGCCATCGATAATGTATCGCCTGATATGTCGTTTTTGGAAATGCTAGACGTTTTAAACGACGATCTCATTCAAAAAGACCATGATCCTGTTGCTTTCGATCACGACTGTAGAGAAGGAATCTGTGGCATGTGTTCGCTTTACATCAATGGCGAAGCACACGGACCCGACCGCGGAGTAACTACCTGCCAATTGCACATGCGTAAATTCAAAGACGGCGATACGATTTTCATCGAGCCGTTCCGCGCGAAAGCATTTCCAGTAATTAAAGATTTGGCTGTAAACCGTTCGGCTTTTGATCGAATTCAGCAAGCTGGTGGTTTTATTTCGGTAAATACGTCTGGAAATACGCTTGATGCCAACGCGATTCCAATTCCAAAACACGATGCCGATCGCGCGTTTGATGCAGCTACTTGTATTGGTTGTGGCGCTTGTGTAGCAACGTGTAAAAACTCGTCGGCTATGCTGTTTGTGTCTGCAAAAGTGAGTCAGTTTGCTTTGCTTCCACAAGGACGCGTAGAAGCCACTGATCGTGTATTAAACATGGTTCGCCAAATGGACGAAGAAGGATTCGGAAACTGTACCAATACGGGCGCATGCGAAGTGGAATGTCCGAAGGGAATTTCGCTTGAGAACATCGCAAGAATGAACAGAGAATACCTAGCTGCTTCGCTGAAATAAAATTCAAGAATCAATAAAACAATAAAACGCATTCATTAGTTTGGGTGCGTTTTTTATTGCAGATAACTAAAGATTCTATCTTTACAAATCCAATAGGAACTTTGAACGTCAATGAAAAAATTATCCTTTTCAATTCTGCTCACTATTTTTTGTAATGGACTTTTTTTTGCGCAAGACTTAAAACTAATAACCTACAACATACGTTTAGATCTCGAATCTGACGGAGAAAACAAATGGCAAAACCGAAAAGAATTTCTTTGTTCACAATTGGGTTTTTATGACCCCGATATTTTCGGAATTCAAGAAGCGTTGCCCAATCAAGTTATCGATATTAAATCGGCTTTGCCAAAATACAACTATGTCGGAATAGGTCGTGATGGCAACGGAAAAGGCGAATCGTCTAATATCTTCTTCAAAAAAAACCGATTTGAAGTACTTACTAGCAATACCTTTTGGCTGTCTGAAACTCCCGAAATTATTTCAAAAGGTTGGGATGCAGCACTCAATAGGATTTGTACTTACGTTCTATTAAAAGATAAAGAAACAAAGCAAGCCTTCTGGGTTTTCAACACTCATTTAGACCATCAAGGCGATATAGCCAGAACCAAAGGAATAGAAGTAATTCTATCGAAAATCAAAGCGCTCAACACCAAAAATTTTCCGGTCGTTTTATTAGGTGATTTCAATTCAGAATCGTCAGAAGAACGAATTGTCAATTTAAAGAAATTGATGATCGACAGTCGAGATATTTCCGAACAAAAACCTTTTGGTCCAAGTGGCACTTTCAACGCTTTTAAACATAATGAAGCAGTCACAAAACGCATTGATTACATCTTTTTATCAAAGGGAAATCCTTTTAAAGTGAATAAATATGCTGTTTTGAGCGACTCTAAGGATTTAAAATACCCTTCAGATCACTTGCCGGTTTATGTTGAATTGACTTATAATTAATTGCATATTTTATCTTTGATTAAAAAATAACAACACCATTAAAAAACTACTTTCAATATTATTTTTACTTGTTTCAGTACTTGCTTTCAGTCAAAAGTATCACAGGTATGTCAATCCGTTTATTGGAACGGGTGGTCACGGACATACATTTCCTGGGGCAACAGTGCCTTTTGGAATGGTGCAACTATCGCCCGATACGCGAATTGATGGCAGTTGGGATGGTTGTAGCGGCTATCATTATTCAGATACTATAATCTACGGTTTTTCACACACGCATCTCAACGGAACAGGCGTTTCAGATTACGGCGATATCCTGTTAATGCCAATCATGGGCGAACCCTCGTTCGACAATAAGATTTATTCTTCTACATTTTCGCATAGTAATGAAACAGCTTCGGCCGGATTTTACAGCGTTAAGCTCGACAAACACGACATCGACGTTCGTTTAACCACTTCAGCGCGCGTTGGTTTTCACGAATATACGTTCAACAAAAGCGGTTTAGCGACGATCATTTTAGACTTAAACCATCGAGATAAATTATTGGAAGGAAGCATTAAAGTTATTGATGATAAAACAGTTGAGGTATTACGAAGAAGTGAAGCTTGGGCGCGAAACCAATACGTTTACGCTCGAATTGAGTTTAATGTTCCGATGAAAGTTTCAAGAATGAACAAAGTTAATTCAGAATCGCTTCAAATTTCGGGAATGAGCTTCTCAAAACAAGTCAAAAATGGGAAAAAAATACTCGTAAAAGTGTCACTTTCGCCAACAAGTTACGAAGGAGCAAAACGCAATGCATCCGAAATCAAACATTGGGATTTTGAAAAAGTCAAAACGGAAGCCGAACAACTTTGGGATAAACAATTAGGCAAAATTCAAATTACAGAAAACGATAAAGATAAGTTAGCCATTTTCTACACCGCTCTTTACCACACGATGGTACAACCCAATATTGCCCAAGATATCGACGGGAAATACCGTGGAAGAGATAACCAAATTCATCAAGCAGAGGGATTTGATTATTACTCAGTATTTTCACTTTGGGATACATTTCGCGCAGCACATCCGTTGTATACGCTGATTGAAAAGAAACGCACCGCCGATTTCATCAATACATTCCTAAAGCAATACGAACAAGGCGGAAGATTACCCGTTTGGGAACTAGCGTCTAACGAAACCGACTGCATGATTGGTTATCACTCGGTTTCAGTAATGGCCGATGCTATGGCGAAGGGAATAAACGGTTTTGATTATGAAAAATGCTTTGAAGCCGCCAAACATTCGGCCATGTTAGATCATTTGGGATTGGAAGCCTACAAGCAAAACGGATTTATTTCCATTGATGACGAACCGGAAAGCGTTTCAAAAACCTTGGAATATGCGTACGACGATTGGTGCATTGCACAAATGGCTTCGATATTGAACAAAGATCAAGAATATGCCTATTTCATGCAGCGTTCTGAAAGCTGGAAAAACCTCTTCGACTGGAATATCGGATTTATGCGACCAAAGAAAAACGGCGGTTGGGACAAACCGTTCGATCCTCGAGAAATCAACAATAATTTTACTGAAGGAAACAGCTGGCAATACTCTTTTTTTGTGCCGCAAGACATTCCGGGAATGATAGAAGCGTACGGCGGAAACGAGAAATTTGAAGCCAAACTCGATGAAATGTTCAATTCCGAAAGCAAAACCACGGGAAGAGAACAAGTAGATGTTACCGGATTAATCGGACAATATGCCCACGGAAACGAACCCAGTCACCACATGGCGTTTTTGTACAATTACATTGGAAAACCCGAAAAAACCACCGAAAAAGTACACTACATTTTAAACAATTTCTACAAAAACACCCCCGACGGATTAATTGGCAACGAAGACTGTGGTCAAATGAGTGCGTGGTATGTGTTGAGTTCAATGGGAATTTATTCGGTAACGCCGGGACAAAAAGCATGGTCAACTTCTAAACCTTTTTTCGAAAGGTGTAAAGTCAATTTTGAAAACAAATCTTTTAAAGTAATTACCAATACTACTTCAAAGTATGATTTAATAACATTTGATGCGTACAGTGAAAAAGATGATTTACCTCCAGTAGCGACGGAATTGGAATATCAAGAAAAAGAATACACTGATATCATCCCGGTTCCCGTAATTGAAACAGAAAGTAAATCGTTTAAGGATAAAATGATGATTGAGATTTTGTCCCAAAATCCAAAGGATAAAATATACTATATAGTTTTTGAAAAGGACGTTGACTATTCAACCATAAAAATGACTTATGTTCCATACTTAAAACCATTTTATATCGAAGCTTCTTCAACAATACAAGCTTATCTTAAAAATGATAATGAACAAAGTCAGACCATTTCAGCAACCTTCTTCAAAAAACCCAACAAGTACACAATTGACATTAAATCCAAATACAATCCGCAGTATCACGCTGGCGGAAATGACGGTTTACTAGACGGCATTTTCGGCACAACCAATTGGCGCAAAGGCGATTGGCAAGGTTACCAAAGTCAGGATTTTGAAGCCGTTGTCGATTTGCAGGAAATTAAATCCATCTCTGAAATTCATTCCAATTACCTGCAAGACCAACGTGCATGGATTTTAATGCCAACAAAAGTGGAATATTACACTTCTGTGGATAATGTCAATTTTACATTACTCGGAATTAGCAGTAATGACGTAAATCCAAAACAAGAAGAAAACAGCATAAAAGATTTCCGATGTACCTCAACGCCAATACATGCGCGATATGTAAAAATCAAAGCCTATAACTTTGGAAAACTACCCGAATGGCATCAAGGTTTTGGCGGCGATGCTTTTATTTTTATTGATGAAATAACGATTAAATAGATTTTTAATTTTATCCATCCCAGTAAACCCTTCAAGAGTTTTGAACCCTTCAAGAGTTTTGAACTCTTGAAGGGTTAAGTATCAATCTTATCCAATCCAAAAAAATGAAGACAGCCTTAATACAAACCACACTATTCTGGGAAAACCCAACCGAAAATAGGCGTCATATAACGCAAAAGATTAACGATTTACCTGCAAACGTCGATTTAATCGTACTTCCCGAAATGTTTTCGTCTGGTTTTACCATGAACCCTAAAGCGGTTGCCGAAACTAGGAATGGCGAAACGATAACGGGGCTGCAACAGTTAGCAAAGGCGAAAAATTGCGCCATTACAGGAAGTTTAGTCATCGAAGAAAACGGGAAATTCTACAACCGATTGGTTTTTATATTTCCCAACGGCGAGGTTCAACACTACAACAAACGCCATTTATTTACGCTGGCAAACGAAAACTTACATTTTGAAGCAGGAAACCAGCGAACTGTTTTTTCGTACCGTGGAATACGCATCATGCCTCAAGTTTGTTACGATTTGCGCTTTCCGGTTTTCAGCCGAAACAAAAACGATTACGACTTACTGATTTACGTAGCAAATTGGCCCGAAACGCGCATTACAGCTTGGGATGCGCTCCTAAAAGCACGTGCCATCGAAAATATGAGTGCCGTAATTGGCGTAAATCGGATTGGAACCGACGGTAAAAACCTGAAATATCCCGGACACAGCAAATGCGTAGATTGTTTAGGCAACGTTCAAGCCGATTTACAGAACCACGATCGTACCGAAATCGTGGAAATCGATTTTGAATTCCAACAACAACAGCGCGAAAAACTCGCTTTTTTAAACGATGCCGATGATTTCGAATTGCGCTAACGCCTCAGGTCGAAATCTTGAATAACATCCCAATTGGCACGCACGTCGAGCAGTTCCGGAAAGTAAATAACCTCTTCCGGTTGTCGGTTTTCGAGTATGCTTCCCGAATCAAACACGCCATTGCCGTTGCTGTCGAAAATTACGCGGACGTAAAATTTATTGGGTTCCAAACCTTCAAAAAACACCGCTCTATTTTCCGGCACTACACTTTCGTATAAAACTTTTCCTTTGTCGCTGGTCAATTGCAGTAAAAGAGGCGTTTCGGGAGCGTTTTTAAGCGTTAAAGTCAGATTTCCGAACTCCGATAAGGCACGCGTCGAAAAACTAAATTTCAGACTGTCGTTTTCTTGCCCATAGATGTCTTGGATGCCTTTTGGAAGCACTTGCAACAAATATTTCGATTGCTCCTCTTTTTTGAATTGTAAAGTGGTTCGTAAGTTCAGCTCGTCTTTCACCAAGGTAAAATCGATGGGTTTGCCGTTCTGCGTAAGCGAAATAAGCTCTTTGTTAAAACCAGCAATCGGGGTACTGGAAAGCAATTGAAAATCGTCGCGCCAAGGTAATGCACCCGCTTTTACTGCCGTTACCGTTAATGTATCCGATGCTTCTAATTTAGATTTCACGGTAAAGTCTTTTTGAAAAGCACCCGATTTTAGTCGAATTCCGATAGAATCTTTTTTTCCTTGTGGAATAAAAACGTGTAATGAGTCTTTTCCCGGAACTTTCGTAACAACAGGTTTGAAGTTGGTTTGCGGAAATAGTATTTCGGCCGATACGTTTTCGGGTTCGCCTGTGTATCCAAACAGAAGTCGGTTTGCAGCTGCTGGCGAGGCATTTATCGCTTTGAATGCACTTTTAGGTTTTGAAACGCGCACGGTGTTTGCGCTGTTGTTTGGTATTTCAATAAAATCGGTCAGAAAGCCAATTTGCTCTGAACTGGGTTCAAGTTTGTAATTTTTCGTTTTTTCCTGAAGCGCAATTAGTTTGTATTTACCGGCTTTTAAGTATTCAAATTTAAAGGTGTTCAAACTGTCTCGTGTACTGGTAACATAGCGCGGAACTTCTTTATAAACAACCGAATCGGAGTACGTTTCGTTTGCTTCGTAAAGTAAAATACTGATTCCCGGATCAAGCTTTCGTTCGATGGCATCAACTACTTTTCCTTCTAGCGTAAGCGAATCGATGGTGCTTCCGGTCGAAAAAACGTATCTAAAATTCTCTAGAGAAATTCCTTCGTTGTTGTCTTGAACGCTATTGCCAAAGTTCAGGCTGTAGGTTGTATTTGGCTTGAGTGTGTCGCGAAAACGAATGGTAAATTCTTTGGCAGCAACCGTAGGTGTTAGGGTAGGTTGTTGTTTTAAAGGAGGCGAAACAACGAGCTGTTTGCTAACATCTTTAAATTTCACGTACTCACTAAATCTAATTTTTATAACCTGGCTGTTAAAGTTGGTGGTAAAGTTTTTAGGCATCGCGGTAACTAAAACGGGCGGAATCGAATCGAGCGGACCTCCGTTAATGTTGCCAACTTTCGCACATCGACTAAAAATTAAAAGCAGTAAGAGAGCAATTGCGGTTATTTCTGCGATTTTCTTCATTATTATGACGCCTTTTCAAAAAAGCAAAGAAACGACTATTTTTCGAAGCTAGTAACGCGCATTAACACTCAAAAAAGAACGCCTTTAAAGGAATTTTAAGTTGCCCGTTTTTTATTTGATTTTGGGCAGCATTTCCGGCTTTCGGCTGTATCTTTTTATTCCGCGATGCTCCATAAAAAGGATGCCGCCTCTATCCGGGCTGCGAAATTCGTTACCGAGAAATTGGTGCAACTTTCGGTGAATTCACCATTTAACGTATCGTTTTAGGGGAAGCTAGTCCCGATAGCTATCGGGATAGACTTCGATGAATTCACCACTTAACGTATCGTTTTCCCGCCTAACCCGCAATTCGTTGGTGGTTGGACGTGTCGAAGGATGGTGCCTGAGCTTGTTGAAGGCTGGAGCCCGAGCCTGTCGAAGGCTGGTGCCTGAGCTTGTCGAAGGCTAATCTTACATTTCTTCACTTTTTTAACTTTTTTCTATTCTTTCTATTTTTCCATTCTTTCCATTCTTTCTATTCTTTCTATTCTTTCTATTCTTGTCCGGGTGAGCGATAGCAGCGACATCCTTTTTTGCGCTACGGGATTTCCACTAGGGTTTTCGCAAAAAAGATATAGCGGATAGCGCGACGGCGGCTGCGCGAAACGTTGGCGAAGCGTTATGTATAAGACGCCGGCACCCCCAAAAACCTCAAAAAAACCTTCGTACAGCTAACTTCTTCTAAAACCGGTTTTTGATTTTTTGAATCGCAAGCGCGCTCTCGAAATTTCTTTTACTTTTGCAGCATTATGGCAAAACAAGACGATTTATTTAAGAACGTTGTATCACACGCTAAGGAATACGGATTTATTTTCCCTTCGAGCGAGGTGTACGACGGCCTGAGTGCTGTGTACGATTATGCACAAAACGGCGTAGAACTTAAGAAAAACATCCGCGAATACTGGTGGGCCGCAATGGTGCAAATGCACGACAATATTGTAGGCCTCGACGCAGCAATTTTAATGCACCCAACTACTTGGAAAGCTTCGGGCCACGTAGATGCGTTTAACGATCCGTTAATCGACAATAAAGACTCGAAAAAACGCTACCGTGCCGACGTGCTTATCGAAGATTACTGCGAGAAATTACAGCAAAAAGCCAACAAGGAAATCGAAAAGGCTAAAACGCGTTTTGGCGATGCCTTCGACGAGCAAACCTTTGTAACTACCAACGCACGTGTGGTGGAATATTTGGAGAAAAAGAAAGCCATTTTACAACGCATGGCTAAATCGCTTGATGCCGGCGAACTCGACGATGTTAAAGCCTTGATCGAAGAATTGGAAATTGCCGATCCGGATACCGGTTCTAAAAACTGGACGGAAGTGCGCCAATTTAACCTGATGTTTGGCACCAAATTAGGCGCATCGGCAGAAAATGCGATGGATTTATACCTACGCCCGGAAACGGCACAAGGTATTTTTGTGAACTTTTTGAACGTGCAGAAGTCGGGCCGTATGAAAATTCCGTTTGGTATTGCACAAACCGGAAAAGCCTTTCGAAATGAAATCGTTGCGCGCCAATTTATTTTCCGCATGCGCGAATTCGAACAAATGGAAATGCAGTTTTTTGTGAAACCCGGCGACGAAATGAAGTGGTACGAATACTGGAAAGAAACGCGCTTAAACTGGCACTTATCGCTTGGTTTGGGTCGGGAGAAATACCGCTTTCACGATCACGAAAAACTAGCGCACTACGCCAATGCCGCTGCCGATATCGAATTTGAATTTCCGTTCGGATTTAAAGAATTAGAAGGCATTCACTCGCGTACCGATTTCGACTTGAAAGCGCACGAACAATACTCCGGGCGCAAATTGCAGTATTTCGACGCCGAAGAGAACAAAAACTACACGCCCTATGTTGTGGAAACCTCGGTGGGTCTCGACCGTATGTTCTTGGCGATTTTTGCCACAGCACTCACCGAAGAAACACTGGAAGACGGCTCCACACGCACGGTATTAAAACTTCCGAGCGTTTTAGCCCCAACCAAAGTTGCGGTTTTACCTTTGGTGAAAAAAGACGGCTTACCGGAACTTGCCAAAAGCATTTGCGACGATTTGCGCTGGGAAACCACCGTAGCATACGACGAAAAAGACGCTGTAGGCCGACGTTACCGCCGCCAAGATGCGCTGGGAACGCCGTTTTGTGTTACGGTTGATCACCAATCGCTCGAAGACCAAACGGTTACGATACGTCACCGCGACAGCATGCAGCAAGAGCGCGTAAAAATCACGGATCTTGCAGGCATCATTCACTCGGCCACGAGTTTGAAGCAGTGGTTGAAGAAGTGTTTTTAGATAAAGGAAACTCCGAGAAATCGGAGTTTTTTTATGGGTTTTGGATAAGAAAATTCAGAACCTGAGTTCGATTTAAAAATTGAGGTCAGAAAACAGATAAATGGTTGATTACAAGGCGGATTTTTTTGGGATACTGTAGTATCGCAAAAAAATCTAACGAAGTAGGCAGCCGTTTATCTGTTTAGCGTGAAAGTTATTT
>CALRVY020000004.1:0-39737 GCA_943371725.1 Pseudanabaena sp. UWO311
CCGCATTCTATGATAAAAAACAACAAAAATTTAATAAATTTTAGGATGCAAATTTATACATATCGACATACGCAGTTTCACGATTAATAACTGCAAAAACTCGACTGATAATTTTGCATCTTACATTGTTTAAGACAAGCATTGGGTTCTTACCTTCCGCCTTCTTTCGGTTATAATATTCTTTGATTTGAGGATCATGTCTAAGTGAAGTCATGGCACACATTTGGAGCAACGCCTTCATTTTTTTATCAGCTATGTGATTGACTTTTGTCCGTCCTTTTATGCTTGACCCTGAAGTATTTTCAAAAGGAGCTACCCCTGAATAACATGCAAATTGTCTCCAGTTTTTAAATGCGGTAAATCCTTTAGTAGCGATCAGTAAATAAACACTGGTTTGTTCGCCGATACCAGGTACAGAACGAATGAGTTTAACTTGTTTATTTAATTCTTCATTGGATCTAATAATCGATTTAATTCTCGCTTCTATTTTGCATATTGAGGACTTAATGGATTTGATTAATCCTTGATTCAAAGAGGATACTTCTTTGAAAACTTCTTTTGCCGTAAACGCTTTATTTTCGATTGTTGTCTGCAGTAACAACATCGCTTTAACCATTTTTTCTCGCTCTGCATAAAGTAATTTGAGTTTTTGTAAATCGATATTCGGTAAAGTAAAAAGCTTTAATTTATCTATGTTTCGTAGACTATAAAATGCAATATCTCTTGCATCAGATTTATCACTTTTACCTCTTGTAATTCCTTTAGAACGTTTTATTTCAATAGCAGGAACGATCCATAAATCTAACTTTAGTTCAAGTAATGCTGTTGCTAAATGATTTGTGTATACACCGGTGTTTTCACAACAAAATAAAGTGGTTTGAAGGTCTAATTGCTTTCTTAAACTGTTTAGAAAACGGGGAATACTTTTTGATGTGTTCTCAATAACAAAATGCTCAGACTGTAGTGTATTACTGTCCAAAATGTTTACATCTAGTTTCGCTTTTGACACATCAATGCCAACATAAGTTAAATACTTTTTCATAATTTTACTTTTAGGATAAATAATGTTGAACTTCTTTAGAGCCTTTATTAGACCTTGTATGTCTATCATTCTATTTGAAGCTATTCAACTGGATTCAAGGAGAGAGCAGAGGACTAATGCGGAGCTTAGTTCCTAAACTAGCAAAGTCTAAAGTTCACCTCTGCTTTCCTTTGAATAAAATTACTGATTTTAATTGCTTTTCAAAGTAAAGGCAAAGTCTCCCGACTTTGAGGCCGCCATTAACAACACGTTCCGCCATGTGTAAGCTTCCCATCAAACCGAACTATTTAAAAGTAGAAAAATCGGTTACAAGAAATCATCTGTTTTAACCACTTCCTTTCAGTAACGATTTTCGCGGCCGTGATGGCAGTGAAAATAAAAGCGTGGCAGCGGCTTGTGGAGGCATTTTTAGCTAGCGACCAACGGAAGCTGGGCGAAAAATAGCCGAAACTGCCGCTGCAAGATTTTATTGCAACGAACAGCGCGAAATGCCGCCATAAAAAATAGTCTTAGCGTCCTTTTTGTAAAACTTTGCGAAACTTTGTGCCACATTGGTGTCTTAGCCCGCCGAAGGCCACACTACTCAAACGGAAACCTAATCCAAGCCAGCAAATTTAAACGAAGGCGTAACCTTAAAATTCATCGACGATTCACCTGCGTAATTTTCGTTATGGTCTAAACTAAGCTTCTTAACTTTCGCCTTTTCCGAGAAATCAAGTTTGCTAAATTCAACCCAAACGACGTTCGGATTTAAAACATTGTCGAAGTAATACACCAAATTTTTATGATCGGCCACAGTTCTCCAACGTGTCGAAGAAATATTGGGTTCAGTAGGCGAGGAGATACCCAAAGGAACCGAACAGTTGCGTATAACACTAAAAACACTCGCCAAGGCTCTTCTA
The DNA here is from genome assembly GCA_943371725.1 of Pseudanabaena sp. UWO311. Lineage (GTDB taxonomy): Bacteria > Bacteroidota > Bacteroidia > Flavobacteriales > Flavobacteriaceae > Flavobacterium. Next base: position 1,945 of record CALRVY020000004.1, read on the forward strand.
ATATCGTCCGTTTTTGGAATGGCATCAATGTAGTACGAAGCCCGAACAAATCGATCCGCAGCGCGATTCGTACCCGGAAGCATAATCGTTCCCGGAATACCTTTCCAGTACGAATACACTGCCAGTTGCTCGTCGAAAATCGGAGAATTCGTCATCGTTGTATAAGCCCGATCGTGATGCACAACTAACTTGCCATTAATATACTCAAAGATGGCGCTGTCGCCCGTTTTATCCGAAATAGATAAATGCACCGTCGCAAAAATGGGCGTTCCTGGAATGTGCGACGAAACCACCACAAATTCTTCCTTTTTCAATGCCGTTACCGCTTCTTCAACAGTTGCAAAGTTGTCGAGAACATATTGCAACCACAGCGATAAAGCCAATCCGCGCGTATTTTTATCTTTTTCAAATGCCGGATAAACCGACTCAACCAACCAAAGCATGTTGCCCGCAAGTCCTTTTTCGTTCATGCCATCAGAGGCCGCAATGTCCCACGAACTCGTAACCACGCTGCCGTATTTCGATTTCCACTTAACAGATGTGCTGCCAGCCTCGCCAAAACGCTCGATTCCACGCGGAAATAACCACAAATTAGCCGGAATTTCCCCCTTCCAATCCATCGATCGCGCCGTAATTATTGTTCCGTTCGGCCCGTTATAAACTACTCTCGTACAAGCAAATAACGGATTTAAAGTAATGCTCGTACACCAAATTAAAAGTAAAATAAGCGCAAGTAAAGGTCTCTTTTTCATAATAATGTATTTTCTAATTTTTTAACAAAGCAACTAACGCCATTAGGTAATGGTGGTGCGTTAAATCAAACGGTATGCAATTTTTTATAAATATAGGCTATTTTCAAGCAGCATAAAAAAGGTTATCAGCTGAACGAACGTTAATTTTTTAGTTTTTTTAAAAACGGAGTTCGATTTCACATTTCGTTGATTTCAAGCAGTCTGATAAAGATTTTTAATCGAAATCAGGTTTAGAGATATTTTCTTTCATTTGGGCGTTCCGGCGGGTCGTTCCTCCGGCGCCGTCGCGTGCTTGTTGCAATTCAAGCGTCAAAAAACGTTTCGGCTACGGCGTAAAATGGGCTCTCGCTGTCGCCATTTTTCACCAAGCCGCAATCGCTTTTTGTCGCTTTCATTTCAACGCCGCCCGCTAACGCAACATCGTGCACCAAAAATCATTACAAAAAACGATTCGTGATTGGTACACAAGCGAAAACGAAACGTAGCTCTTAAGGTATTTTCCATAAATACTGCCGCGACGTTACCAAATAAACAGCCACGTTAATGTATTTCACTTCTTTAAAAATGAGCATATTAAGCAACGCTGTTTTTTCAGTGTCATCGTTCATTTTCCGATAACGACGCCTAAACCATAAACCATTCTTAGCGTTTTCATAAAAAAATAACAATATAATCTTAAAATATTAGCGATACTGAATGCAAGGCGTAATTTTGCCGAAGAAAATGGAAAAGATTGCTACAATGTTGCGTGCTCTGCTTCAATGGCTTTTACTGCCAGTGATTTTCTATCACAGTTTTGCCCATGCAAATTCCGTTTCAGCTTCGGCACAAAACAATTGCTATTTGGTAGCAGAAAAGCCTTTTTCCGATTGCAGCTTTTTTGAATGGAATGCAATAAACCACAATTCACCATTCGAAGTACCCGCAGATCACGACGAAAATTCGATAACCGATGTTGAAGACAACGTAAAAATTGAGGTGATTAAAACATCGAATCTCTGCTACGTGATTTTTCTGCATACTTTTTCCGAAAGCTCAGGAGCTTATAGGTATATCGCACCGCTCTCACTTCACTACGATATTTTATCGCCGCCACCGCGGTAACCGCAAATGCAACTGTTTTTCGATTTAAACGTTTACGCATAAACGAAAGGTTAGAGCTTTATAATTTCGTTAACCTGAGCGTAAAAAAACAACAGACATTTTATTTATTACAACTGTTATTGCAACGTGCAACGTACAGTATACACGCAAAGCTCCGCAGTATAAATAACTTCTGGTTGAACGTTTACATCGAATTCAGGTTGACGTGTTTGCACACTCTTTTTGCAGTACTAGTTTAACTGTTTGCAAAATACCCCATTTACACCACTTTAAATTCTATAATTAAAAAAAATGAACCGATTTACTCTTGTAGTTGGGCTTGTATTGGCTGCCGCTACGCTCTTTTCGTGTGATTCGAAAAAAAATGAAAAAGTTGCTTTAGAAAAATACCCAACTACAAGCCCAATAGTTGTGGATACCACGTTCAATAGCGATTATGTTGCCGACATACAGTCGATACAAAACGTTGAAATTAGAACAAAAGTGAGCGGCTACATTGAAAAAATTTATGTAGATGAGGGAAAGTTTGTTAAAGCAGGTCAGTTACTATTAACCATTAATAGTCAGGCACTTGAAAAAGAAGTTATCAAAGCAAAGGCTTTGGTAAAAAATGCCATTGCAGAAGCAAAAACAGCGGAGCTCGACCTGCAAAATATGAAAACATTAGCTGGTAAAAACATAGTTTCTAAAACGAGTTTAGAAAAAGCAGAGGCTGTTTACGCAGCTGCTTTAGCCCGAATTGAAGAGTACAGAGCCATGCAAGAAAGTGCGCAAATTCAAGTTTCTATGACGAAAATTCGTGCTCCGTTCGACGGCATTATTAACCGTATTCCCTTTAAAGTCGGAAGTTTGATTAACGAAGGAACCTTATTAACAACCCTTTCGAACAACAGCTCGGTTTACGCGTATTTTAATGTATCGGAAAAAGAGTATCTACAATACCGAGAGCGCAAAAACAACAAAGAGGATGTTGAAATTACCTTACTGTTAGCCGATAACAGACCATTTGCATACCAAGGAACTATAGAAACCGTGGAAGGCGAATTCGATCAGAGCACCGGAAACATAGCCTTTAGAGCAAAATTCCCGAATCCAGATTTGTTGTTAAAGCACGGTTCTAGCGGTAAAATTCTACTAACCAACACCATCAAAAATGCATTGATTATTCCGCAAAAAGCCTCTTTTGAAATTCAAGATAAAATCTATGTGTACACGATCGATAAGGATAACAGAGTACGAAGCAGAAATATCGAAGTTAAACAGCGTATTCAACATTTATACGTGGTGAAATCGGGCTTATCGCCAACAGATCGAATTATCTACGAAGGAATTCAAAACCTGAAAGAAGGAGATAAAGTGTTCCCTGAAATGAACAATATGCAGCAATTAATATCAAAATTGTAACATACGTCTCCTAAAATAAACCGAAATAATGTATTCAAAATTTATACACAGACCTGTTTTATCGATAGTAATATCGCTACTTATTGTGCTGTTGGGCGTGTTGTCGTTAACACAATTGCCCATGACACAATTTCCAGATATTGCACCTCCAGAAGTAACAGTAACCACAAAATATACAGGCGCAAATGCCGAGGCCTGCGTGAAAGCAGTTGTTACCACTTTAGAGCGCGCTGTAAACGGCGTACCGGGCATGGCATATATGTCGTCGGTATCTGGAAACGACGGAACCAGCGTTATCTCTATCGTTTTTAAAGCCGGTAGCGACCCAGAAATTGCCGCTGTAAACGTACAAAACCGCGTTTCGTCGGTACTAGATGAACTACCCGAAGAAGTAATAAAATCGGGCGTAATTGTTGAAAAAGTACAAAATAGTATGCTTTTGTACCTAAACATTCTCAGTTCCGATCCGAGTTTAGATGAAAAGTTTCTATTCAATTTCGCTGATATTAACATTATTCCGGAACTAAAGCGAATAGAAGGTGTTGGTTATGCCGACATCATGGGGCAACGCGAATACGCCATGCGCGTTTGGTTGAATCCCGTTAAAATGGCAGCCTACAACGTATCGACCGAAGATGTAATTCAAAGCTTAAAACAACAAAATATTGAAGCCGCACCCGGAAAAGTAGGCGAAAGTTCAGGAAAACTAACTCAATCATTACAATACGTTGTTAAATACACCGGTAAATACAACACCAAAGAACAGTACGAAAATGTAGTAATTAAACGCGATTTTCAAGGCGAATTACTTAGATTAAAAGATATTGCCGATGTTGAATTTGGTTCGTTAGATTACGACGTGCTATCCAAAGAAAACGGTAAACCCGCAGCGGCAATCGTACTCAAGCAACGTCCAGGAAGTAACGCAAGCGATGTTATCCAAAACATCAAAAATAAGATGGATGAGCTTAAAGTTGGTTTTCCAGCAGGTATCTCGTACACGTATAGTTACGACGTTTCTAATTTCCTAAATGCGTCTGTCGAAGGGGTATTGTACACACTTCTAGAAGCGTTCCTGTTAGTTGCCTTGGTCGTATTCTTATTTCTCGGTGATTTTAGATCCACCTTGATTCCCGCTATTGCCGTTCCGGTTTCGCTAGTTGGAACCTTCTTTTTTATGCAACTCTTCGGATTCAGTATCAATTTGATTACCTTATTTGCATTAGTTCTGGCAATTGGAATTGTAGTTGATAACGCCATTGTTGTTGTAGAAGCAGTGCACGCTAAAATGGAAGAAGAACACCTTTCGCCAAAAGAAGCTACCGAAAGCGCCATGAAAGAAATTGGGGGTGCTATTATTGCAATTACGTTGGTAATGTCGGCGGTATTTATTCCCGTAGCATTTTTACCCGGACCATCGGGCGTTTTCTTTCGTCAGTTCTCAGTTACTATGGCTATTTCCATTGTGCTATCAGGCGTTATTGCATTAACGCTTACGCCGGCTTTGTGTGCACTCATGTTAAAAAATACGCACGGTGTTGCCCGAAAAAATAATTTGGTAAATCGCTTTATTGATGCATTCAACAAAAAGTATGATTCCGTTGCGTTGCGTTACCGAAAAATCTTGGAAGTTATCGTAAATAGGAGAGTGGTTACTGCCGTTGTACTACTAGCGTTTTGTGTCGGAACACTCGGTCTAGGTAAATTCCTGCCAACCGGTTTCATACCAAACGAAGATCAAGGAACAATTTACGCCAGTATTACAACGCCTTCAGGCGCAACTTTAGAACGATCCGAAAACGTCGTCGACGCCATTCAAGAAGCTGCTATGAAAATTAATGGTGTGGCATCAGTTTCATCACTAGCAGGTTATAACTTCTTAACCGACGGAACAGGAGCTTCATTCGGTATGAACCTTATTAGTTTAGAAAGCTGGAACGACCGAAAAGGAACAACCGATCAGGATATCATTCAAGAATTGAAAAAACAAACAAACGTTATAAAGGACGGGAAAATAGAATTCTTTACGCCACCACCCGTGCCTGGATACGGTAATTCTAGCGGTTTCGAACTTCGAATCTTAGATAAAACAGGCAAAGGCGATTTGAAGAAATTAGAGGAGGTAGCTAAAAACTTTGCTGTAGAACTCAATAAAAGCGAAGCTATAAAAAATGCATTCTCGTCGTTCGATGCTAGCTTTCCGCAATATTTAGTGAATATCGATAATACAAAAGCAGCGCAAAAAGGTGTTGTTATCAGCGAAATTTTAAACACCTTACAAACGTATCTCGGTAGTGATTACGCTACTAACTTCATCAGATTCAATCAAATGTATAAAGTTATGGTACAATCATCGCCGGAGTTTAGAGCGAAACCCGATGACATTCTAAAACTTTATGCCAAAAATTCGGAAGGTGCTATGGTGGCCATGTCATCGTTTATAACAATCGAAAAAGTGTACGGTCCCGAGCAAATAACGCGTTACAATATGTATCCGGCTGCAATGCTCAACGGCGAACCCAAAGAAGGATTTAGTAGCGGACAAGCTATCGATGCCGTGAAACAACTAGCTGCCGAAAAATTGCCAAAAGGTTACGGCTACGATTGGGGCGGTTCGTCTCGAGAACAAGCTAATGCGGGCAACGAAGCGATTTACATTTTCATCATCTGTTTATTGTTTATCTATCTGCTTTTAGCAGCACAATACGAAAGCTTTTTACTGCCTTTACCCGTGATTCTATCATTGCCTACAGGCGTTTTCGGTGCCTTTTTCTTATTAGTTGTTTTTGGCTTAGAAAATAACATCTACGCACAAGTGGCAATGGTAATGCTAATCGGACTCCTAGGAAAGAACGCAGTATTAATTATCGAATTTGCTATTTTGAAGCAAAAAGAAGGAATCACGCCGCTACAAGCAGCTATCGAAGGTGCACTTGCGCGTTTACGACCCATTTTAATGACATCGTTTGCGTTCATTGCAGGTTTATTACCGCTCATGTTAGCAACAGGTGCAGGTGCTATTGGAAACCGAACCATCGGAACTGCGGCAGCCGGCGGAATGTTATTTGGTACCGTTTTCGGAGTTCTTATCATTCCAGGACTGTACTTTATTTTTGCTTCTCTAACGTACAAGAAACCCCAAACCAACTAATTTATTCTACTTTAGAACAAAGAAAATGATACAAAAAGCGAGCAATATAGTTTTATACAGCTTTATATTTTTGAGTGTTATCGGATGTACATCAATAAAACCACCAGCCGAAATAAATGTAAATCCGTTGCCCGGCGCGTACTCCGAGGCAAAAGATACGCTGAACGACGCCAAGATTAAATGGGAGTTATTCTATAAAGATGAAAATCTTCGGAATTTAATCACTAAAGCACTTGCAGCTAACTACGATCTGCAAGCCGCTAGTCAACGAATTGATATGATGCGCGCAGGTGTGCAGTTTGCAAAAGGTGCACAGCTGCCTAACTTAAGTGCCGGACTGTCGGCGGCCCAACGTAAATTTGGTCTGTTTACTATGGACGGAGCCGGAAATGCCAGTACCGACATTCAGCCCGGACGCGTTGTACCCGAACATTTACCCGACTTTTTTACCGGATTTAACGCAAGCTGGGAAGTCGATGTTTGGGGTAAATTAAAAAGCAGTAAAAAAGCAGCAGTTGCACGCTTTAGCAGTTCTATCGAAGGTCGAAACGCCATACAAACGGCACTTATTGCCGAGATTGCCACTGCCTATTACGATCTGTTGGCATTGGATACGGAAATCGATATTGTCAGAGAAAATATCGAAATTCAACAGGCAGCACTCGACATCATAAAAGTAAAAAAAGAGGCGGGCGTTTTAAACGAATTGGCAATTAAACAATTTGAAGGACAGGTTAATAATACAAAAGGTTTCGAGTATAAATTACTACAGGAAATCACTGTTTTAGAAAATAAAATCAACTTTTTATGTGGTCAGTTTCCGCAGCAAATTCAGCGCGATAAAGCAAAATTTAATACCCTAAATCCCAATTTTGTAAACGCCGGAATACCTTCGCAGTTACTGGCCAATCGTCCGGATATCAAACAAGCCGAATTGGAATTATTTGCTGCCAAATTCGATGTAAAAGTAGCAAAAGCTGCATTTTATCCGAGTTTTACTATCACGGGGATTCTTGGTTTTCAAGCTTTTCAAACAAATGTATTGTTTAATGCTCCGCAATCTATTGCCTACACAATTTTGGGTGGAATTACCGCACCAGTCTTAAACCGGGCAGCCATTAAGTCGCAATACAATACGGTTTCTGCTAAACAAACCGAAGCCTTGATACAGTATCAAAAAACAATTTTGAACGGCTATATCGAAGTGACCAACGAACTTGCGAATATCAAAAATCTAGAAAAGTTGTACGAATTGAAAAATAAGGAAGTGCTTGCCTATGGGCAGTCTGTCTCTATTGCAAACGACCTGTTTATGACGGGTATGGCAACGTATCTCGAAGTACTTATGGCGCAACGTACGGCTCTCGATGCCAGAATTGATATGGTTATTACCAAAAAAATGCAGTACCAAGCCATGATTAATTTGTATCGAGCTTTAGGCGGCGGAACGCAGTAATATCGAAGTTAAAGACTTTATTTTTTGGGCGTTCCGGCGGGTCGTTCCTCCGGCGCCGTCGCGTGCTTGCTGCAATTCACAGGCAAAAAAACGTTTCGGCTAAAGGCTTTAAAGCGGCTTCTGTGGTCGCCTTTTAAAACCAAGCCTCAATCGTTTTTTTTGCCCGTTCATTTTCGCGCCGCCCGCTAACGCAAAATCGTGCACAAACAATCGTAACAATTTAGTATAAACCTGAGTTCGATTTAAAAATTGCAGTCAGAAAACAGATAAATGGTTGATTAATACCAATTGGGACTGTAAAATAGGTTAAAGAAAAAAGGTTGTTTTTGAGTCAGAACAATGCAAAAAAATGTTGCATAGCGGCGCTACGGAAGATTTTTTTAAAACCTAAGATTGTTATAAAAATTGAAGTCAGAAAACATTTAAATAGCTGGCTACGAGGCGGATTTTTTTTGGATACCGAGGTATCGAAAAAAAATGCAACGAAGTATGCGGCTGTTTAAATGTTTAGCGAAATTTATCCATTTTCAAGCTCCCTTACGCAAAGACTTTGTTTCCCAAAAAGCGATCTGACAAAAATTTTTAAACGAGCTTAGGTTTTGTAGCAGTTATGGCTTAAAAACATTTTTTATTAGACTGTTTTATAGATCCAATTGGTATAACAGGCAGAATTGTTTTGGGATACTGTAGTATCGCAAAAAATTCTAACGAAGTAGGCGACCGCTTATCTGTTTAGCGTCTGGGTCGTTCAAATCTAACGATACTATATTTTGCAATTTATTCATTTTCAGTGTTCTGACAAAGATTTTTAATTGAACTCAGGTTATAAAGTTTAACACGATAAGTGGCGGCTCATGCATTTCCACATAATACCGCCACGATGCGCCCAAAAAAAAATTTAAAATCCGACTCAAAGAAACCCAACTATAACTAATCCACTTTGATCACTGGCGTTTGGGCGCTAATTCCACTATCGTTAAAAGCTTCAATCGTAAAGTAATACGCATCGCTGCGATCTAAACCATTAAAATAATATTCGTTTTTTCCGTAAACCATGATCGAACCGTACAATTTATCGGCCGATTTTCCGAAATAAATCACATAGCCATCGGCCAACTGATTTTGCTGCCATTTAAACCAAACGTTTCGGCGTTCTCCTTTTATTTTTGGAGCCGTTCGTAGTGCCACGAAGTTTTGAACCGGCTCGGGAACTTGCTTGTTTGCGTTGCCAAAAATTCGAAATCCGCTAACTGCAAACGTTCCCGTGGGCATCTTAATGTTTTCAAGCTTTACAAATCGCGCATTTACCTCCGTTTCGAGTTCAATGTATTCGTGCGGAACATCCTTCGTATTTGTCGACTTATCAATTAACAATCGCCATTTCTTAGAATCGTCCGAAATATAAATCTTGTATTGGTGTCCGTTTTTTGGTGTCGATTTTCCCATAAAATCAACATTCTGATCCGCATAATTAATCTGTATCGCGCGAATGGTAGCTTTCGAACCTAAGTCGCTAATCAAGTATGCACCAGGCGTATCGCCTTGAGCTGCCCAATAGGTTTTAATGTCTTCGTCGACCGCAAAATTTGCCTGATAGCCGCCTAACGTCGAACTTACCGAAACGGGTTTGTTGTAATTTAAAAGCATCCATTTGGTAAACTTTCCGCTATTTTCATTTTTGGGTAAATAGGTCGGATAGTCGCCGTAAGCTGTATTGCAATACATTACACCATCGGCATCAAATCCAGCGGGCCAAATACCAATCCGACGCTCAAAATTGTTTTTAGTACAAATTCCGATCGTCGAAGTATGCCAATATTCATTCTTACTGTCTTGAAATGTAGCACCATGCCCAGCACCACGAGCAAATCCGCCGGGTTTATACGAAAACGGATTATGCGCTTGGTACTCGAAAGGCCCAAGTGGCGATTTACCGACATACACGCCATCGGCATAGCCCGAGAATTCGGTTCCAGGCGCACCGTATTGCAAGTAGTATTTTCCTTTGTGCTTAGTCATAAACGCACCTTCCAAAAAGGGTTGCAAAAACGTATTGTCGTTGTTTTCGCCAAAACGCTCCCAGCCGTGTTCGTGGTCGTTCAAGGCAATTAGTGGCACAGCTTCGCCCTCGGGTTGGAACGTTTTACGATTTAATTTAAAGCCATACAAAGGGTAAAGATTACTCGAACCGTAATATTCGTAAACTTCGTCGGTTTCTTCATCCCAAAACAGCTGTGGATCCCAAGCAGCGGCTTCCGATTTGTGCACCAATTCCTTCCATTCGTTGTTTTTCGGATTTGTGCTCATCCAAATTGGAAATTCTTTGCTATGTGTAGAGCCTACAACCAACAGCGTATCGTTTACAAACGATGCTGAAGGCGCGCACAGCTCGTCGTAAACTTTGTGCTCGGGGCGCAAAAACTTTCGCGGTACGAACTTCCATTCAGATAAATCGTCGCTGTACCAATAGCCCCACTGATTGGTCGAAAAAAGGTAATACGTTCCTTTGTTTTGAACGATTACAGGATCCGCAGTTGCGCGGTGTTTTCCTTGTTTCACAAAATCGGGAATAGGGCAGTAGCCGTAATCGATATTAATGGGATTGCAATACGTTTGTTGTGCAACGCTTGAAGTAGCACAAATCGTAAACAATACTCCCATCATCACATATTTCCGAACTGAACTCATGGCAACAAATTAATTTTAACCTTGTCTGTAGCATTGCTGTTCCCGCCGATATAGACTTCAAATTCGCCCGGCTCGGCAACAAAATTTAAGTCGCTATTGTAGAATTTCAAATCTTCCTCAGAAATCGTAAATGCGATGGTTTTGCTTTCACCTGGTTCTAAAAATACTTTTTGAAATCCTTTTAGTTCGCGAAGCGGTCGCGTTACGCTTCCCACTAAATCGCGCACGTACAATTGCACAACTTCAGCACCAGCATATTTTCCGGTGTTTTGGAGTGTAATACGTACTTCAACTTCTTCACCTGCTTTAAAATTTACTTTGTTTGCATTGATATTGCTGTAGGAAAAAGTAGTATATGATAATCCGAAACCAAAGGGGAACAACGGTTCGTTACGCACGTCTATATAATTTGATCGGAATTTTTCGAACTTTCCTTCGGTATTGCCGAGCGGACGACCGGTGTTTTTCGCTGCGTAGTAAATCGGTACTTGTCCTACATTTCTTGGAAAAGTAGCGGTTATCTTCCCCGACGGATTTGATTTTCCATACAAAGAGTTTGCAATTGCGGTTCCTGCTTCGCTACCGGGAAACCAAACGTTTAAAACAGCATCGGCAAGTTCAAGTTCTTCGTTTAAAACCAGCGGTCGACCAGTAAACAAAACAACAACGATTGGCTTATTGAGTTTTTTTAATTCGCGAAGCAATTCTTTTTGCGCACTTGGAATTTCCAGATTAGAACGGCTACTCGATTCGCCGCTCATTTCGGCCGATTCGCCGATGGCTGCAACAATTACGTCGGCATTTTTGCAAACTTCCATAGCTTCGTTCAGCAATTCTTGGGCAGTACGATTGTCTCTTCCGAGCGATTTCCCGAACATCGTGGCTCGTTCTTCAAAAGCGGAATCGTGATCTAAATTACTACCTTTTGCGTATCGAATGTCGGTAATTCCGAATGCTTTTAGGCCATCGATAACCGTAATTGAGCGTTCTTGTTTTGTTGCTACACTCCACGTTCCCGCCATGTTTACCGCATTGTTCGCAAGCGGACCCACTAGCGCAATTTTCTGACTTTTTTGAAGTGGTAAAAGTTGCTTTTCGTTTTTGAGCAATACAAACGATTCCTCGGCAATTTTTACGGCTTCTGCTCGGTGTTCTGGAGTGTAAATGTCTGTTTTTGTGCGTTTTTCATTGCAGTATCTAAACGGATCGTCGAATAATCCGAGATCGTATTTGGCATTCAAAATTAAACGTACAGCTTCGTTTATTTGTTCTATTGTAATTCTTCCTTCATCGAGCGATTTTTTCAACGTTTTGATAAATCCTTCGCCAACCATATCCATGTGAATACCTGCTTTTAGAGCTAAGGCGGAAACGTTTTGTAAATCGCCCATGCCGTGATCAATCATCTCGTTGATGCCGGTATAATCGGTGACTACAAATCCGTTAAACTTCCATTGATTTCGAAGTACGTCGGTCATTAACCATTTGTTGCCGGTTGCCGGAATGCCATCTACTTCATTAAAAGATGCCATGACACTTGCAACACCAGCATCGATAGCAGCTTTGTACGGTGGGAAATAGTCGTTATACATCCGAATGCGACTCATATCCACAGTATTATAGTCTCTTCCAGCTTCTGGAGCTCCGTACAATGCAAAGTGTTTCACGCAAGCAAGTATGGTCTTCGGATCACTTAGGTTGGTTCCTTGGTATCCTCTTATCATAGCTTCGGCAATTTTACTCCCTAAATAGGGATCTTCTCCAGACCCTTCAGATATGCGTCCCCAGCGCGGATCGCGAGAAATATCAACCATAGGCGAAAAAGTCCAGTTAATTCCGTCGGCACTAGCTTCAATAGCAGCAATTCGAGCACTTCGTTCAATAGCGTCAAGGTTAAAAGTGGCTGATACGCCAAGTGGTATCGGAAATGTAGTTTCATAACCGTGAATAACATCCATACCAAAAAGCAACGGAATTTTAAGACGCGATTCCTTGACAGCGATATTTTGAATTTCTTTAATTTTTGCGACAGATTTTATGTTGAATAATCCGCCAACTTGTCCGCTCTTGATTTTGGTAGCGATGTCGGCGTTTTTAGCTGCACCGGTAACAATATCGCCCGCACTGGGCAAATTAAGCTGACCAATTTTTTCTTCGATGGTCATTCGTTTGATTAAAGATTCAACAAATTGATCTTTTACAGTTGTTGTTTTCGATTTGGTTTGCCCTGTTACGAATAGCGGCGTTACCAATGCAATGCTTACTAATATTCGAGAAATCATTTTTTAATCTTTATGTTGATTCATTAACCAAGAATAGAGTTCTTCTTTTTGAAATAGTTTATCCCAGCCGCTGTGTTTTTCTCCCGTTGCGCGATGAAGTATAGCAGGAGCTTCTACAGATTTAAGCTTCTTGTATAGGTTTTCTGTGTACCAAAACGGAACGATATCATCAGTATCGCCGTGATACATATAGATAGGGATTTTAGAAAATTTTTGATATTCAAGCATTGGAATTCGGTCCACAAATCCTGAAACTGCAACAACAGCAGCAAATAAATCGGGCCGTGAAGCCAGTAAGTTCCAATTGGCCCAAGCTCCCATGCTTACACCGATGAGATAGATTCGTTTTGTATCAATGGGATGTGTATTCACAATATATTCGAGTAATTTTTTAAGAATTTCCGCATCCCAGTATTCATTATTTGGACACTGAGGTGCTAGAACATAGCAATCGGGATAATTCTTTTCCAAAAAAGAAATCGGACTATTGATGAATACGTTGTTTATGTCGGTGCCTTTTTCTCCAGAGCCGTGCAAATAGAGCACCAACGGTTTTTTTTCGTTGTTTATAGTTGTTTTACTCAAGTAATACGGATAACTCGAGCTTTTGGTTACTGTAGCTGAAAAATATTCAGGAACAATTTGTCCGAAACTGCAGAAGCAGCCGCAGAATAAAAAGAATACGTTTCTAATTGTCGATTTAGAAGGCATGTTGCGATGAGGAAAATCCGAGTGCAATTAAGCCTTGTCTGATCTCAGGAGCTTGCATAAACAAATTCCAAAGCAATCCTGTACGGTAGTTTTCGATCATCGGAGCAATAGTTCCTTGATCTATAGCTAAATAGCGTGGCGTTACCCAGTCGAAGTGCGGTGAAAATGCGTCGAACGGACCTGCAAATCCGATTAGTTTTGGACTCCACGTTTTATCTTCATAGAAAAATCGAAGCGCTTGCATAGATTCTTGCGGCGTGTATGGAAATGAAGATAGTGCCGCAGTTGGTGTAATTACGCCACGATCGTTACCGGGTTTATGGTCGGTGTAACCAACTGTTCCGTTTGGATTTCGTGAATAACTTGCCGTTAAACCCCAGCAGTTTTCGCCGTAACCAATCCAACCAACCTGATTAGCAACACAATAGTTGTAGATGATTTGCGTATGATTTTTGTTCAGTGTCCAATAGTTTGCGTATTGGTCGTTTAACCCGCGAGGATCAAGCCCTATAAAAGAATAATGTGCCCAAAAAAGCGGTCCAACAGTTTGCGCACCGTTATGTCTGAGAACTATTGGTAAGTCGTAAGCACTTGCCGAGCTCACAATACCACCATTTCGAGCCCAGCCTTTATGATACGCTTGCGGCGTTATTGGATGCGTAGGCGAGGAGGCAGCCAAAATATAAGTAATGAGGCACTCATTATAGCCTTCTAATTTAAAATTCATGATCCAACCGTTCGTTGGCGACCAATGCCAATACAAGACTTCTTCGCCTTTAGTGTACCAATTCCAATCTACACCTTTCCAAAGTGCATCTGCTTTCGCCGCTAGAGCTTGTTCTCTTTCGGTTCCGTTTTTGAAGTACTCGCGAAGACAAATTAAACTCTGACACATAAAAGCAGTTTCCACTAAATCGCCACCATCGTCGTTCGGGCTAAATGGAATTGTTTTTCCAGTAGTGCCGTTTAACCAATGCGGCCATGCGCCGTAAAATCGATCGGCAGTTTCCAAGAAAGTTAATGCAGTTTCGAGTCGTGTAAGTGCTTGATCACGAGTTATAAATTGACGTTCAATGCCAACTAAGATATTCATTAAGCCAAAACCTGAGCCCCCCATCGTAACTAAATTTGCGTCAACAAAAGGTTCGTCGGTATGGAAACGTTCACGGGCTAATTTGGAATTTGTTTCTGCGACATCCCAAAAGTACTTGAACGAATCGTATTGCACTTTTGTTAATAGTTCGTCGTCGGACAAAGGAACTACCGGATCTGCTGTAATCGCAGTTTTGTCGCCACATGATAATGTAAAAACGAATAACAATAGTAACGAACTGGCAAATTTTAGCACTTTCATGATGTTTTTAAATTTTAAATAAAACTCCGGCACAACGGCCGGAGTTTTCGTTAGTTTTGGTTTATCTTCCGGCTTTTTCTAGCTCGTACAGCGCTCCAATTTCAGCAGGCGTTAAAGCTTTGTCGTAATAACGAACTTCATCAAGAGAACCTTTCAGAGCTTTGTTCCAACCGTCTGTGTTGGTTCCAGTTACAACATTTTCTTGGGCTCCTAAAACAGGTCTTGTCGGCAAGAAATGATTTAGGTTTAATGCAGCACCGTTGTTGCGAACTTCCCAGGCCGAGTTAGAAATTTTCTGACCGTTTACATAAATTTTATTGGTTCCAGCTGGCCCATCAAACACATAAACAATATGTGCCCAAACACCTGAGATTTTGTTAGCATTCCAAGTATGTGTAGCATCCATCCAAGGCTCTTGCTTAAGCATATTAACTGCATCTCCCCCGATTTCAGAACCGTCGGCTTGTTTGATTCTATAAATTCCTTTTACTTGAATTGAATCAGAAGTTGCTAATCTGTTTGTTTCACCAAAAAGATTTAAGTTACCCCACATGTCGCCTGTTCTGGTAAGTGAGAACATAGGCGAAATACTTCCGTCAACAGTTGCTGAAGGACGATTGTTTGTTAAAATTGCCCACAAACTTACTGTTGCGCTTCCCGAAGTAGTATTCAACGCCGTAATTGCAGGATAAGCCATGTAACCTTCGTTAAATGATACTCCTTGTCCTTTAACACCGGCTACATAAGATGCGGCAATAGTTGTTGTAGGGTTTGTCCCGGAAATGCTTTCTTTACCATTTCCATTCAAGGGCCAGTAAGCTCTAAGAGCTGTTGCAGCTACATCATCGGCACTATCAAAACCACCAATCGGAGGTAAAGAAGCTTCCGTGTCGCTGCCACAAGAAACCATTAATGTAAGTCCGCTTGCAACAAGCATCCCTAAAAGTAATCTGTTTGTTTTCATAAGTAAATAATTGATTAGAGTTAATTTAATTTTAATAATTCGGATTTTGGATTAAGCGTCCGCCGCTTTGTATGATTTGATCAATCGGAATCGGAAAAACTTCGTGTTTCCCCGTAATAAATGTCTTTCCATCTTGAGCCATTTTTTGCTGCGCACGACCTGTTCGCACTAAGTCGAACCATCTCTCGTATTCCATAGCCATTTCCCAGCGCCGTTCGTCGAGTAATTCGTCGTATGTAATGCTTGTTCTTGGCCCTAAGCCTGCTCTGTCTCGTAATGTATTTGCAATGTTTAGTGCCTCGCCTGCATTTCCGAGGTTAATTGCTGCTTCGGCACGTATCAGCAAAAGATCGCTATATTTTAGAATTCGGTGATTTTTAGCCGTATTTCCTTTATCGCCATTCCATAATTCCGCTGTCTGACTTTGGTAAGCTTTGTAATTGTATCTCGGGTTTGCCCACGTTGTCGGTGCAATAAAGTTGTCCCAAAGTACGGATGGAACAAACATAATCGACGCTGTTCTGCGCTCATCTCCGGGTTCAAAAGAGTTTGCAAGATTTGCAGATGGAGAATTAAAACCCCAACCTAAATCCGGCGTTCCGCGTGGCCCTTGTACATTAGTATAGTCGCGTAAGCCGTTTGTTAATGTAGCTTGAACTTCAAATATCGATTCTTGCTTATTTTCACCGACTTCCCGCCAAACATCAGCGTAATTTGGCATTAAACTGTATTGGCCAGACGCCATAACTTCGCCAGTTAAATCAAAAGCTTGTTGCCATTTTTGTTGATAGAGATACGCTTTCGCGAGAAGCGTTTGTGCAGCACCTTTTGTTGCACGACCAAGTTCCGAAGTTGGATACGCCGATTTTAAAGGTAATCGGTTCGCAGCATCAAACAAGTCAGCCTCAATTTGCGCATATACTTCTTCTTTCGTTTTTCGAACAAATACGATTTCATTAATCAAGTCATCGTTATTGATGTCTATTTTATCCACTACAATCGGAACACCTCCGAAACAGCGTACCAAATCAAAATAAAATAGTGCTCTTAAAAATTTTACTTCACCTATAAATCGCGATTTTAAATTTTCGTCGATATTTAGTTCTTCGAAGTAAAACAAGGCGTTGTTTGCTCTGTAAATACCCTCGTACCTTCCTTTATAAACATCGCTAAAAGAAATATCGGTAGGATCAAACGATAGGTTATCCATTTTATGCTTATCGCTACCCGTATCGGATGGCGACGAGCCTTTGTCTGCATCGTCAGAAGTAATACTTGTCATTCCAATCCAAGAAAAGGAATACATGTTGTAATCTAACAACTTGTTGTAGACACCGTTAAGTAATTTTGCTGCATTATTTGGATCACTTAAAAAATCATCCTCAGTTATCGCAGTGTTCGGATCTACGTTTAAATCATCCTCACATGCTGAAAAAACAACCGTGAGTAGGAGTATAGCTGCAAAAATTTTATTGTTAAATGCTTTCATAATAATTTTATTAAAGGCTTACATTTAAACCAATTGCGAATGTTCTGTTAGTTGGAAAAGCGTTAAGTTCAATTCCGGCACTTCCCAACGGATCGCCGCCGTTGTTTCCGGCAAGCTCAGGTGAAAAACCGGTGAAGCGGGTAAAAAGAAACGGATTTACCGCAGTCGCGTAAATTCTAATGTTTTCAAGTTTTTCAAGAAATTTTGGGAAGGTATAGCCAACAGTAATGTTGTTGATTCTAAAAAACGCACCATCTTCAATATAATACGTTGATGAACGCGGTACATTGTTAAATGGCAGCGGATTAGCAGCATCAGTGTTGTTTGGTAACCAAAAATCGTCTAGTACAGCCGATTCAATATTTTCACCTCCAAAACGCTGTGCTTTCTTTCCGTTGTATAATTTATTTCCACCAACACCGTAAGTATCAACACTAAAATCAAATCGGCGATACGCAAGCGAGAAACTTAGGGCATACGTATGCGTTGGAATATACGAACCGGCAGCGATACGCTCGTCGGAGTAGGTAAAACCACCATCCGGATCAAATCCAGTCACGTCAAAAACATAGAACGTTCCTAACGGCTCACCAACCACAACTTGCTTAGTAAATTGCCCATTGTCAATCGAACCACCAATTAAATCCGCAAAAAAGGAATTATCTACTTTTTGTAATTCATTTCGATTTAGCGATAAATTACCTGAAACAGTGTACTTTAAGTTAGAATTGATTTCGCCATCCCATTTCAAAGAAAATTCGGCTCCTTGATTTAAAACAGTTCCCGTGTTCAACGTTACGCGGTCGGGCGAAAGTACTGAAGGAAGCGAAACGGGAAGAAGTACATTTTGATTCTGACGATTATAAACATCAATTGCTCCTGTTAATCGGTTGTTGAACATTCTAAAGTCAAGTCCAAAATCAAACTCCGACATTGTTTCCCACGTTAAATTTGGATCGATTTGATAGGGTTGGTTACTTCCTGGAAAAATGTTTTCCGAAGGTCCAAATGCATAATTAAAGCCAGGAGCGAAAATGGGTATGTTTAAGGCAGTTAAACTATTTGCATTTCCAACTTCACCATAACCACCACGAAGTTTTAAGTATTGAATTACTTTGTTTTCTTTGAAGAATTTTTCGTTTGAAATGATCCAGCCTGCAGAAACAGCAGGGAAAAAGCCCCAACGATTCGCTTCTTGAAACCGGCTATTTCCCTCTCGTCTTACTGTAGCTGAGAATAAATATTTGTTATCGTATTCATAATCGGCACGTGCAAAATACGCCAAAGAAACGATGGGTGTTTCAATTCGATTTTGGGCTATTTGTCCGGGAGGTTGCGGTGTATTGAAATCAGAAAAATCGAGCGACCAATAATTAGAATTAGCAGGAACATTCCAACGGGAAGCCGACAAACTCTCTGCGTTATTTGCAGTACTGCGGTTCATACCTACAGTTGCATTTACCGTATGTTTATCAAAGGTTTTTGAGTAAGTAACAAAGTTGTCCCAGTTCCAACTGTAATCGTTAAAGCGTCTCTGTTGTAGAATATTTATTGGGTTATTTGCTGGGTAATCAACAATTTCTAACGTGGGGTTTTCTGCTAGCCAAATATCGCGCGATGGCGTGTAGGTGAATCCTCTTGCAGTGTTGTAAGTAGCTCCAAAGTTTGATGTCACTTTAAAATCTTTTGTCAACTGAAGCTCAGCTGAAACATTTCCAAACAACACCACATTTCTGTTCTCTTCATTGAAGTAAAACAGTTGAGCAGCGGGATTTGCTACGTTATTAAATCGATCGGAACCGTTTATAGAAACTTGTCCAGTTGCAGGATCGCGCAACGGAACGCCCCAACGTCCGTTTTCAAAACGAACAGGAACAATTGGCGCTTGCTTATAGGCATTTGTGAATGCACTTAGTGGTTTTGGCGTGTTCTTTGAAATAGCTAAATTGAAATTTTGCTTTATCGTTAACTTGCCATCTAATGCTTTAAATTGATTTCGTGAACTTAGGTTTGTTCTTTCAAACTGACTTCCAATCAAGATTCCTTTCTCGCGATAGTTTGTAGCTGTGAATTGCATGTTTACATTTTCACTTCCGCCAGAAACGGAAATCTGGTGCGAGGATGTTTCACCAGTTTCGGTAATCTCATCCAACCAATTTGTATTGTGCGGTTGCTCGAAATTGAAGTATGAAGATGAACCTAAAGCCGTGTTGTTGTAATAAACGTAGCGAAAAACGTCGCCCATTTCAACCTCGCGCTGGATAAACTTCTGACCAGCAAAGGCATCGTAATTAATTTGAAGTTTGCCCTTCTTACCTTTTTTGGTGTTTACAACTATAATTCCATTTGCACCTTTTTGCCCATAGATGGCTAAAGACGACGCATCTTTTAAAATATCGATGTTTTCAATATCACCGGGAGCAATTCCGTTTAGCGAAGTTGCTTCTAGACCATCAATTATATACAACGGATTTCGTCCACCTAAAACCGTACCTAAACCGCGAATAATCACTGTAGGATTAGCACCAGGCTCGTCGTTTGTTACAATATTCACACCAGCCGCCTTACCTTGAATGGCTTGAATTGCCGATTGCGCAGGCGTTTTCATGATTTCGGATGATTTAATCTGAGCTACCGAACCTGTTATGGCTCCAGCGCGTTTTGTGCCGAAACCAACTACAACAACTTGCTCCAATTCAGTACTTGCCAATTTCATTCGGATCGATAATCCAGCACGAGCGGCTAAACTTGCCGTTTCGTATCCTATAAACGAAATGTTTAACAAATCACCTGTTGTGGCATCAATCACAAACTTACCGTCTAAATCAGTAGAAACGCCTTTCTGATTACTCGTGTTTACAACAGATGCACCCGGTAATGGCAAGCCGTTTTCATCTAGAACTTGTCCGTCGAGCTTCTGCGCATTCAAGAGCTGTGAAAAGCCGCTTAATAAGAGTAAGAGTATTAATTTTTTCATGCTCTAAAACATTGAAGTTTATTCAATGGCGAATGTAGTAACTAAATCGTTGTAGAAGTAGAGCTTGAAAAGGAATATAATTAAAGTAAAAGTTTATGAAAATAATTATAAATAATTGTAAATTAATAAATTAAAATAATAAATTATGTATAAAATTTAGAGCAATTGATGTAGTAGTGATGTATTAAGGAGATGTAAATTATTGGTAAAATAAATGTTGTCTGTATAATTTTAGACGCCATTTTATACAGTATTCATAAATCTGTTCAAGTTAATGTCGGCATCTAATGCCAGTTTTTTCCGCAATCGGTATCTATGAATTTCAACACCTCGATAGGTAATGCTCATTAAAGGCGCTATTTCTTTTGAGGAAAGGTTCATCTTTAAGTAAATAGATAACTTAATATCTTTTGGCGTAAGCTGCGGATAATTATTCGACAAACGTTTCACAAAATCAGCGTGACTTTGTAGCAAATTCTGCTCAAAGTTCTCCCATTCTTTCTGAGTAATACTGTTGCTTTTAATCGCCTTCTTAATTTTGGATTTTAACTTCAATAAATCTTGCTCCTGATCCAAAGCAGCTGAAACCGCTTCAATTATTTCACTGTGTTTAGCAATTGCGAGCGATTTAGAAGCGACTTCACTGGCTTTCGTTTGTACTTGAATCTCTAGAATATGCTTTTCGTATTCCTGGATGCGAAGCGTATTTTGTGCTTCTAATTCCAATGTTCGCAATTCGTTTTGATGACGGATTTCTTCCTCTCTAATCGCTAATCGCTGTTGGTACCGAATTTTATTCCATTTGTAATAGCCAAATAATAGTAAACCCAAGGTGCAAGCGTAAATCAATAACATAATGCCAGAAAGATACCAAGGTCGACTCACCTGAAACGAAAATTCCGCTACCGTTTTAAGTGTATTGTTGCGAATCGTATAAAATCGTATTGTATGTTCGCCACTCTCTAAGTTGTTCAAAATAATAGTGTTATTATTTGAAACAGTATTCATTTCTTCGTCGTCGATGCGGTAGTAAACAGTAGCGCTATTCTGACCAAAATATTTATGCAAAACGCGTACTTCTACCGCTTTCTTGTAACCAATTTTCGCTCCAGAAGTTAGATAATTATTGTTTTGCCATACTTCAATTCGTATTTTATCAGATTGGTTAGTATTCTTTACTTCCGATATTTGAATGAAACCATCGTCGAGATTCAGTAAGTAATTCGAACCAACCATAAATATTTTGGTGTCCTGATTAATCAGTCGTCCGCGATAATATTTCTCAGGTATCAACGACCATATAAAACGGCCGTTAATAGAGTGAATTAAGTATAATTGCGTGTTTTTAACGGCTAAAAGCGCGTCTTTCCCCGCTGCAACCAGCTCATTTACATCTTTGAAAGTCGCTGAAAAAGCTTTCGCAGAAACCAATAAACCTGTCTTCGAATCCGGAGTAAACCACGAATTATTAATCTTTATATAGGTACTATCTCGAAATTGAAGCATTTTTACAGCATAGTCGTTCTTAAGTTTCTGAACCTTACTGATATCTGTAACTTTATAATATTTTTTTGTTGCTTCATAATCAATTCGATACAATCCTTTATAAGCATCAGCGGCCCAAAGCTGACCTTTCTTGCTTTGAACTAAATTCTTTATCGGCTTGGTAATGTTGTTAATAACGTCGTATTTCTTTAAATCAAACGGCTTTTGATAGGCAATAATTCCAGCATAATGCGACATGAAAATAACCGGATCGTAGTTGTCGGGCATAAATTTCCAGCCACCAGTTACAGAATTTAAACGCTTAAAATCGTTTTTTGAATATAAAAATGTGCCGTCGTTGTGTCCAATAGCAAAGGAATCACCAAAAGGTTCAATCGACCAAACTTGTCCCTGCGATTGCGGTATTAACCTCAAATTCTTATTGTTATAGCTGTACAACCCGTGATTCGAACCAATAAGTAATTCGTCTCGATTTCCATTAATCGCATAAACAGAACCCAATTTGCCCGAGTTGTCTGTAAAAAACTCAAAATTGGAATTGATTTCAACGTGCGAAATGCCGTTGTCTAAACCCAACCACAAATCGCCCTCAGTATCCGTCTGAATTTGCAAAACCGAGTTATTACCTAAGCCGTTTTCTCGAGAAATATTTCGAAACGAACCGTCTTGTAAATTCACTAAATACAAGCCATTCGAAGCAGTTCCAATGGCTAAACGATCTTTTGATAGAAAGCGCGCACATAAAATAAGCTCCTTTTTTAAAACCGAATTCAACGGATGTGTCCAAGCACTTAAATTGCCAGTAGTTCCATAAAAAACGCCATTTTTTAAAGTGAAAATATATTTAAATCCTTTGTAATCAGCGGCATGATGAATCACATTGTTTAAAACCAAATCTCCTAATGGTATTTGCTCAAAATTTTTCCCATTAAAACGATAACAACCGTTATTTGTTGATGCATACCACAATTCTTCACCAACTGTAAAGCAATACGATATTTGGAAAGGAAGTTTTAAAGTACTGATAGTCTTACCGTTGTAAATGAAAATAGAATTAAACGATTGAAAATAAATAGCGTCTTTGTATTCAAAAATTTTCCAAATTTCCTCGTTTAGCGTATTGCCCTTAAAAAAGTTTTTTCCAGCCGAAAGCGATTTATAAATCAACGAACCCTTAACATACATCCAATAACCAAATTCATTGTAAGAGCCGCAATACAGCCTGTTTTTTTGAGCTAAAACCGAACGAATAATCGTCTTATTTGGCAGTTTCGCCTTTTGCCAAATCGCTCCGTTGTAACGCAATAAGTAGTTGTTGTTCGCAAAATACAACGAATAATCTGCCGCTTGAGATATGCTCCAAACCTGATTATCACCCGAATATTCCGACTTTGTGAAATTTTCAACAAATGGCAAAAGTTCCTGTGCATGGACAAGGAACGAAAATGAAAAACAAAAAATCAGTGGATAAAGGCGTTTCAACGACTGGAGATTTTAAACAAATGTAGTTGTTTTTAATTTTCAAAAAAATCGCAAAATTCCGAGTTAAAAACGTATTAAATCAGGTATTTAGAGCTAAAATGTTGTTTCTCCTTTTTTTGGGCGTTCCGGCGGGTCGTTCCTCCGGCGCCGTCGCGTGCTTGCTGCAATTCACGGGCAAAAAAACGTTTCGGCTAAAGGCTTTAAAGCGGCTTCTGTGGTCGCCTTTTAAAACCAAGCCTCAATCGTTTTTTTGCTCGTTCATTTTCGCGCCGCCCGCTAACGCAAAATCGTGCACAAACAATCGTAACAATTTGGCATAAGGTTTAAGACGATACGCCGCGCCCAAAAAAGAGATTTTTTTTTCTGTACTAACTAATTATTGCGTTCCTTAGATTTACGTCGGTCGCGTTCGCGTTTCAATAAATTTAACTCGCGACTCGTTTGCCCAGCCACAGAAGTGTTTTCTTCTGCTCGTCTAATTAAATAGGGCATTACATCGCGCACCGGACCAAAAGGTAAATATTTAGCAACGTTATATCCTTGAGCAGCAAGATTGTAGCTGATATTGTCGCTCATTCCATACAGTTGCCCAAAGTAAACACGTGGATCGTTTTTAGAAATGTTATTTTCCGACATCAACTGCATAAGCCGGTACGAACTGGCTTCGTTATGCGTTCCGGCAAAAATGGCCATGTGTTGCAAATGTTGCATCATATAATGAACTGCCGAATCAAAATTTTCGTCGGTTGCCGTTTTGTCCTTGCAAATAGGAGTAGGATATCCTAATTCTTCAGCACGTTTATTTTCTTTTTCCATGTATGCACCGCGAACGAGTTTCATACCAATGTGAAATCCGTTTGCTTTTGCGCGGTCATGCAACTGTTTCAAATACAGAACTCGATCGTGTCGATACAATTGCAACGTATTAAATACCACAGCTTTTTCTTTGTTGTATTTGCGCATCATTTGCTCAACCAAATCATCGGCCGCGTCTTGCATCCAACTTTCTTCACCGTCAATTAACAGCATAACGTTTCCTTGGTGCGCAGCTTTACAAACGGTATCGAAACGAGTAATAACACGATTCCATTCAGCTTGTTCGGTGGCATCGAGCGTTTCATTGCGACCTAATTTTTCGTATAATTCAAACCGACCAAAACCTGTAGGTTTAAACACGGCAAACGGAATAGCTTCGCGAGCAATGGCAAATTCGATAGTTCGTAAGGTCATTTGTAATGCAGCATCAAATTGCGCTTCGTCTTCTTTTCCTTCCACAGA
The DNA here is from genome assembly GCA_943371725.1 of Pseudanabaena sp. UWO311. GTDB lineage: Bacteria > Bacteroidota > Bacteroidia > Flavobacteriales > Flavobacteriaceae > Flavobacterium. The sequence continues at coordinate 26,543 of CALRVY020000004.1, forward strand.
ATAATCTAAAACCGACGCAACGCCTTTAGTGTACATTTTATCGACTACCGGCAAGCAATCCTGCTCACTTACGCCACCGCAAAAATGATCGAAAACAGTTGCACGAATCAAGCCTTCAACAGGCAAATGAGCTTTTATTGCGAAATTCGTTACAGCAGTTCCAATGCGAACTAAGGGCTCATTGGCAATCATTTTAAAAAGAAAGTAGGCGCGGTCGAGTTCCGTATCTGTTTTTAATGCAAATGCGGTTTCGGTATTATCAAACAATTTTTCCATCGTGAAATTTAAGCTTTGCAAAGATAGCGAGAACGTTTGCGTAGGCAATTTTTTTAGCGCTTTCTTCACGATTATTTAGGGCGATTTCTCTCGAAAATGTTGCAATTTTGTTCCGTAAAAGTAAAAAATGACATTCCTCAACCATTCCCAACCGGTGCACGATATTTTTGAAGGCGAAAACGGCTATGCAGCTTTAAACGCACTCATCGAAAAAAACAAGTATTCTAAAATTGTTCTCTTTTCAGACGAAGTAGTTTACGATTTATGGGGCAGTAAATTGATGCAAGAATTATATGCCGTTTCTGATTTTCATACCATTGTTATCGAATCGGGTGAAACGCAAAAGCAATTGGAAATTTGCGCACATATTTATGAAGAGTTGGCCGACATTGGTGCTGATCGAAATTCGTTGATGATCAATTTTGGTGGAGGCGTAGTTACCGATATTGGCGGTTTTATAGCATCGACATTCAAGCGTGGAATTCATTTTGTGAACATACCAACCACGATTTTAGGTATGGTTGATGCGGCTTTGGGTGGTAAAAACGGAATCGATCTCGGTACCGTTAAAAATCAAATTGGTACAACTGCCATGCCCGAAATGGTGCTAATAGACAATGTATATGCTGAAACGCTGCCGTTTGAAGAGGTTTTATCGGGTATGGCAGAAATGATTAAACACGGCGCTATCGCAAATGAAAGTGTCTTTGCATCTTTTGAATTTGCGAAAGAAATAGATCCGCGATACGATATTGATTTAATCATGCAATCGGCACAAATTAAAATGAGTATTGTAAAAGAAGATCCTTACGAAATTGATTTGCGGAAGATTTTGAACTTTGGTCATAGCATCGGACATGCTTTAGAAACATACTTGTTGCGCAAAAACACAGAAAATCCTGTTTATCATGGACATTGTGTCGCAGCTGGAATGATTATGGAAGGCTATTTGGCGTGGCAAAGTGGTTTACTAGCTGAAACCGATTTTAACCGACTTGAAAAAACTATAAATCGGTACTTTAAACGGATTGAAATTCCCGCTACTGCCGTAAACGAACTGCTTGAAATCATGCGTCACGACAAAAAAAACAGCAACGGCGAGCTTCATTATGCGCCAATAACGGCAATTGGGAAAGCGTACAAAACATACACTACTGATATGCAATCGGTTAAAGCTGCAATACATTTTTACGATTCCTAACATTAAATTAAATAATTGTCAAGAGTGTTGCTTTATTATTTTTTTACATTTGCTGCGATGAAAAGAAGAGAAAATTTTGCTAACAAACCGCATCATTGCAAGGATTCTAGGCAGTTCAAGCGACGTTTTTTAGATTTGATTGCTGCTAAATTTTCTATGTTACACTTATTTGACAGCTCATTGTTGCAGTATGCCAGTGCCGAGTTGCAAATTATCTACGCAAACATTAGGGTTTGAGATTGAAATAACCTTCGGATTCGGTTCAATTTTCAACTCTTAATTGTTTACTTTCATGAATACAAAATATTTCGACCTAATTAACCAAACGTATTATTTTCCCCAAGAAGAGTTTACACTCAATAAAGACAATCTTCAGTTTCACAATATCGATTTAATGAAATTGGTGGAACAGTACGGAACACCATTGAAATTCACGTACTTACCTCAAATTTCGAACAATATTAAACGCGCGAAAAACTGGTTTAGAAATGCGATGGAAAAGAATAAGTACGAAGGCAAATACTACTATTGCTATTGTACGAAGAGTTCGCACTTTGAATATGTAATGAACGAAGCGTTTAAAAACAATATTCATATTGAAACATCATCAGCTTTCGATATCAATATAGTAGAGCGCCTAATGGAAACGGGTAAAATCAATAAAAATACGTTTATCATTTGCAACGGTTTCAAACGCGACCAATACATTGATAACATTGCTCGTTTAATTAACAGTGGCCATAAAAATTGCATTCCGATTATTGATAACTACGAGGAATTGGATTTGCTTCAAGCAGAAATTAAAGGCAAATTCAAAATCGGAATTCGAATTGCTGCCGAAGAAGAACCAAAATTCGAATTTTACACCTCGCGTTTGGGAATTGGATACAAGAACATCTTGGCATTTTACAAAAAGCAAATTCAGGAAAATAAAAAGGTGGAATTGAAAATGCTTCACTTTTTTATCAATACCGGAATTAACGACAACGCCTATTACTGGAACGAATTAGTGAAATGTATCAAGGTTTATATTGCTTTGAAGAAAGAATGCCCATCGCTCGATGGTTTGAATATTGGTGGCGGTTTTCCGATAAAAAATTCGTTGGCATTTGAATACGATTATCAATACATGATTGATGAAATTATTAATCAGATAAAAATTGCATGCGACGAAGCTGAAGTTGATGTTCCGAACATTTTTACCGAATTTGGTTCGTTTACGGTTGGCGAAAGCGGCGGTGCGATTTATCAGATTTTGTACCAAAAGCAGCAAAACGACAGAGAAAAATGGAACATGATCGACTCATCGTTTATCACAACTTTACCGGATACGTGGGCCATTAACAAGCGTTTTATTATGCTGGCCATAAATCGATGGAACGATACCTACGAGCGTGTTCTTTTAGGTGGAATGACATGCGATAGCGACGATTATTACAACTCCGAGCAAAACATGAACGCCATTTATTTGCCGAAATACAACAAGGAAAAACCACTTTACATCGGATTTTTCAATATCGGTGCGTATCAAGAAACTATTGGCGGTTATGGCGGTTTGCATCACTGTTTGATTCCGCAGCCAAAACACATTTTAATTGATCGCGACGAGAACGGAATTTTAGCAACAGAAGTTTTTTCAGAACAACAAACCTCAGATCAAGTACTTAGTATTCTGGGATATAAATAAAAGAAATTAAAATTGAGATATGAATAAAGGACCGATTAGCCAGTTTATTACGAAGCATTATTTGCACTTTAATTCAGCTGCTTTAGTTGATGCTGCAAAAGCGTACGAAGCACAATTAGAGAATGGTGCGAAAATGATGGTGACTTTGGCAGGAGCTATGAGTACAGCTGAAATCGGTAAGATTTTTGCAGAAATGATTCGTAGAGATAAAGTGCAAATTATTTCGTGTACTGGTGCGAATTTAGAAGAAGATATTATGAATCTTGTGGCGCATTCGCACTACGAGCGCGTACCAAACTACCGCGATTTAACGCCGGAACAAGAATGGGATTTGTTGGAGCGTGGATTAAATCGCGTTACCGACACCTGTATTCCGGAGCACGAAGCGTTCAGACGTTTGCAAAAGCACATTTATAAGATTTGGAAAGACGCCGATGATAAAGGCGAGCGTTATTTTCCGCATGAATTTATGTATAAAATGTTACTTTCTGGTGTTTTAGAAGAGTACTACGAAATCGACTTAAAAGACAGTTGGATGTACGCTGCCGCAGAAAAAAACCTGCCAATTATTGTTCCGGGTTGGGAAGATAGTACCATGGGTAACATCTTTGCGTCGTATGTTATTAAAGGTGAATTGAAAGCTTCGACCATGAAAAGCGGTATCGAATATATGACCTTTTTAGCCGATTGGTACACCAAGAACAGCAAGTCGGGCGTAGGATTTTTTCAGATTGGTGGCGGTATTGCCGGCGATTTTCCGATTTGTGTGGTTCCGATGTTGTACCAAGATATGGAAATGCACGATGTTCCGTTTTGGAGCTATTTCTGTCAGATTTCCGACAGTACAACCAGTTACGGTTCGTATTCTGGAGCAGTACCAAACGAAAAAATTACTTGGGGAAAATTAGATATAACAACTCCAAAATTTATCATAGAATCTGATGCTACAATCGTTGCGCCTCTTATTTTTGCGTACTTGTTAGATATGTAAAGTTAAAAACCAAACGGCCTTTCCTATTTATAAAGCGATGAAAAGAATTATTGTTGATTACTCTAAACTTACAAATGAAATTTTGAATTTACTTGTCGAGAAATTTCCCGACGGTTACGACGATTCAAATATTATTCGGTTTAAAAACCACAAAGGCGAAACCATCGAAGCAGTCGAAGTTCGCACAGAAGACACCATTTATTTGGTGAAGATTTCTACGAAGCTAGCCGATAGAATGGTAAATTTCGAAGATGAAGAAGATGTGGTAGTGCCTTTGGAACCTATTAAAGGTATTGACCTTGGTGACGACGATGATGCCACAGATGCAGATGCCGATGATGACAACGACGACGTTTCGAATGATCGTCCGGAGTTTGACGATGAAGACGATTTTGATTCTGATCCGGCTGATGTTGCCGATGACGAAGACGACGAAGAATAAATTTTTACAATCCGGTGCTAAAACATCGGATTTTTTTTTGAAAATAATTTTTGGTAACGATTTTTTTGTGCACGATGTTGCGCTAAGGATGGCAGCGAAAATCCTGCCACGAGCGGCAGTTGCCGAGTGGCAGATTGCAGCGAACAGCCTGACCCGAGGGAAGGGATTGCGTAGGCGAGGGGAGCGCCCAAAATTTTAATCAAAAAAAAAGAGCTTCTATAGCGGGAAGCTCTTTTAACACAAAACAAAACAAAACTTTAAAGGACTTTCTTTTTCAAGGTAACCTTTCCCATACCTTACAGTGCAAAAATGAAAATAAATTACGGGTCGTATTTTATAGGATTACCGGAGAAATTTATAAAATTTTAGTTTTATCGGATATGACAACGCATAATAATGCTTTGTTAAGCATTGAAAAACAATGTTTTGCGTTAATTATTACTTGTAAATGATTGTTCGAGGTTTTCCGAAATCGAAATCTTCTAAGCGCAAATCGGTTGTTTGAAACGAATTGGTTTGAAACTGATTTATGGTACCTGGAGGAACATTGGCGTAGTACGCAAAGGAAATTTGAAAGGAAGAGAAAACGAGATAGTCGTTCGAAATAATTAAACCTGCACCGATTTTAGAATACAATTTATTGTTGAGCATACCGGCAAGCGAATTTCCGAGAACACCACCACTGTAGTTAAAAAACGGATTGAAACGGAAACCTATTAATTGCCACGGCGCGTAACTTTGCGTTTGAAAACTCAATACAAACTTGTGCGTACCCACCAAAGGTGCGTTAAAGCCTGATAATCCGGCGGGATTTGGTCCGATTTCGCCAGCGCCGTAATTTCCTAAGAACATGCTACTTTGGTTGAGTGTCACTTTATCACCATAACTATTTGAGCGCTCAAACCCCATAATTACTTGCGGTTTTATAAACTGACGAATGCTCCAATCTCCTAATAAAATAAGCGGACTAAAATAATTGACAGTTAAAGTTACTGCTGCTTGCTCGGAATTGAACTCTTTAAAGAAGCTTCCGCCTTCGAGATTGGCACCTAGATAACCGATTTCAAAGTAATCGCCGTAAGCCGCTCGGAAGCCAAGATACGTTCGATTTCGAAAATTTTTGCGTCGCTGACCAAACGTAAAACCGAATACTTTTCCCACGGCAACGTCTTCTACAACGCCGTAGTTAAACAAGAATTTATCTTCGGCAAACTGTCGCGAGGCTATACCAACACTACCGAGAAATAGCTTTTCATCGCTAAAGAAGTTGGCCGGATCAAATGCTTCTGTTGGACTTTCCTGAAATCCGATATTTAGGTAACGAGCTGAAACGATGAGATTTGTAGTGAGTGCATCTTCTGAATTTCCATCGAATATTTTAAAAGCGCGACCCAGCCACAAATCTTCGGAATGATACTTAAAGTTTTGCAATTCGAAGTTATTGGTTGCATCCGGAATCGAATCTTGGCGAAATTGTTGATCAAAGTAAACGCCTCCTGCCCAGCGCGTTAGTGGCGAATAAAACGGTCGTTCGATGTTAACGCCTTTGGAGTAAAAATCGCTTAAATCGTTTTGATAGAAAATGCTTGTTCTGATAAACGTATTCTTGAAATTGGGAATGGTGTACCGCGTTTGGTAAGCGTTTTCATTGTCGGTAAAGCGGTAGGTTACGCGGTTTCGCCAATCGTGACCAAATCCGAGAAAGTTCCGTTCTTGTACATCGATTGTAGTACGGGATGTATTTCCAGAAAATTGCGGAATGATGCTCCAGCTATCGACTACGCGCACATCCAAATCGATTGAATCTTTTGTCGATTCGAGCGCAATTGGTGTGATTCGAACGCGACCAATAAAGCGTTGGGAACGAATTATACGTTCTGATTCTTTGAGATCAAAAGTATCGAGAGCTTCATTTTTACGAAGAAGCAATAAGTTTTTGATGACAAAATCCTTGGTTCTTATGTGTACCGCATTTCCCGCTTTTTCACCAAAGTTTTTGGGTTTTTTCTTGGTATTGGTTTCTGAATAACCGAACGGATCTAAAGATGTGATGTTGATTTTGCGGATAATCTTTCCTTGATAACGCGATAAATTTCTGGCTGGTTTTTTCTTGACAAAATCTCTAGGGTTTTCGTTTTCAACAGGTTGAAAAATACTTTTGTGCAACCATTTTGAGAATTTTGAGCGTTTACTGTACGTTTCAATTTTTCGATAAATTCCAGCACTATCTTTTTCTTGCTTCACTTGTGCATACACCGTGTTAAGCAAACAGAAGAGCGGTATGAAAAAGAGAAATTTCTTAAAATTCAATTTCGAAATACGTATTAGCTACTAATCTTTAATTTACGCAATAAATCGGCAACGCGTTCTTGAATATTAGGTTGCAAGTTGTCTGTTTCTGCCATTACCTTTCGCGCAACAAAAGCCTGAATTATCGTTCCGAAAAGGCTGCCAAAAATACCGCTCGTTTTTCCAACAAGCAAACGTTTAGCTACTAAACCCGATAAAAAACTAAGTCCTAAGCGAGAAATACTCACTTTAAAAAATTTAGATCTGATGATTCGATCAAATTGAGCGATAGCAAAATCTTCGTGGGTTACTTGTGTCGATAACTGCTCGAATTGCGTTTTTATGTTTTGTTGGCGTTGCATTTGGCGCGCTTCCAAAGCTGTTATGGCTTGCTTTAATTCGTCTAAATTGGTGATATTTCGAGTATAGCTCATGATTAAATTTTCTTAAAAATTGATTTTACAATGGCATTAGTGATTGCCGAAACCAATTGTTTTTTGCACAATATAAAAACAATTCCAATAAGCAAATAAGCAGCTGCCACTAGTGCAAATCCGAGTGCTAAACCGCCAACCCATTCGGAAACCAAAAAAGCTAAACTAAAATTCAGCAACAAAAAAGCCGGTATAAGCAATACAATCAAAAGCAACCAAAATGTAAAAGTACCACCAATTTCGCTCGCTGATTTTAAACCTTTGAGTTTGTATAAATCGAAAGTTTCGCAGACAAAAAATTTAATTTCTGTCAGCATTTTTTGCAATAACTCTTTTTGTTCCTCCATACTCAAAGATATAAAAAGGGCTACGGAAAAAACGGTAGCCCTTGAGTTAAATTACGATTTAAGATTCGTTTCAATCTGATTTTTGGTTCGCTCTACGAAGTTGGCGCCATCGGCTAAAACCTCTTGTCCGGTAGCTTTCCAATTTTCGATTTTCGACGAAACAGTGTCAACCGCGTCGTTGTATTTGTCCTTTAAATCGTTGGCAGTATCTCTACTTTTCTTACCAATTTTGCGACGTGTCTCTACACCTTTATCGGGTGCAAATAGAATACCCAAAATAGCTCCCGCTGCTAATCCTACTAACGCTCCTGCAATAACTCTTCCTGTACTCATAACTCTTAAATTTAAGTTGTTGATAATTCTGAGGATTCGACTAGAAATACCTCCAGTTTTAATCTGATTCTCACTTGAAAATCTTTTTATAAAGGTACGTTCGCTATTCTGTAACTCGTTTATGTAATTACACAGATGCGTTGTAAAATACAACTGAGAAAAAAGAATTCAGAGCTCGGATGCTAGATGAATTAATCCACAAACTCGTTGTGTTCCGCAGTCGGATCATTAATCACTGAAATTCCTTTCTGCATCATTACCGTGTTCGGAACTGTAATGATTTCGCCACTTTTGGTTCGCAAATACGTATGAAAAGCTTTAATGTCTTCAATTTCTGCTTCAATGGGAAAGTCTTTGTCAAGAATTTTTACGGTATCACCAATTTTAAAAGGAAGCGAAAAAAGTAAAATAATTCCGGATGTGATGTTGCTTAAAATCGACCATTGCGCAAAAAACGCTACACCTAAAATGGTCAGCAACGATGTAAACGTAACAAATAAATCGTCGGAATTAACGCCCCAAATAGCAAACAGAATTACCACGAACAAAATGGTAAGGAACACATTAGTGTATCGAATAGCTAAATTGGCTCTATGTGCTAGCAACTGACTGCTTTTCGAATACTCAGTAATCGCTTTTGCTGCTAATACGCGAATAAGAATCATAATTCCTAAAGCTATTGCCGATGCAAGTAATTCAGCCCAAAACGATTGTAGCATATTAAAATTCTTGTAAATGTTTGTAAACCAAATGTGTTGGTAATCCCATTACCGTGTAAAAACTGCCTTCTAATTTTTCTATGGCAATGTAACCTATAAATTCTTGAATGCCGTAAGCTCCGGCTTTGTCAAACGGTTTATGATGCTCAATGTACTTTTCAATATCAGTTTCTGATAGCGCTCCAAATGTTACGTAAGCCACATCGGTAACAAGTACTTGTTGTTTAGTTGATGCTAAACAAAAACTGGTATAAACTCGGTGTGTATTGTTGGCCAACTTTTGCAACATTTCGCAAGCTTCGACTGCATTTGCTGGTTTCGATAGTATTTCGCCATTCAGCCAAACTAAAGTATCGGCGGTCAAAACAACTTCATTTTCGTTGAGATCAGGCAATAAAACAGCTGCTTTTTGTGCGCAAATGGCTTCGGTAATTTCGCCTTCTTGAAGTTGGTCGGAATAACGTTCCTCGGTTTCTCGAACGCGTACTTCAAAGTCAAATCCCAAACCAGCTAACAATTCTTTTCTTCGGGGCGATCCGCTTCCTAAAATTAACTTTCTTCCCGATGGTAGGTTACTGAACATTTAATTTCACGTTGTAAGTTACGATGGCAATTAATAAAATTCCTCCTAAAAAAGCTATTTTCAATAAATTAGAAAGGAGCTTAAAATCGGTCGGATGTGACGCGCGAATAACGCGAATTCCTACGTAGGCTGTAATTGATGCAGGTAGCGCAAACATTACTGCCGCAGCGATATATAAGTCGTTTGCAAAATAATAACTGAATGTGTAATAAACTAAATATGAAGCAAATAGTACTGAAAAACCAGCAATTACATAATTGGTTTTTTCGCGTCCTAAAGCAACGGCTAGTGTACGTCGACCTATAGCTTGATCGCCCAAAACATCTTGTTGATCTTTTATTAATTCCCGAATGATCGTCAGGAAAAAGCAAAAGCCAGCATAATCAATAATTACCTTGAATAAGACTGAATATGTGATTCTATTTTCGTCGTTTAAAGCCGGATATAAGTCGAAAAGGCCAACTAAAAGCACCGTTAATGCGCACAAAACTCCAACAACAAAGTTTCCTAAGAAAGGAACCGTTTTAAAATTTTGTGGATACAAATAAAGTACGACCGCTGTTAGAACGAAAATCCCAGCAAATCCAGGCGATCCAATACTATTTGCAAGGTAAAAACCGATGCCAACACCCGTAATATTTGCAACAAAATAAATACCGTGTAGCGTGTTTTCAGATAATAGTTCTACCAAAAGTTTTTCGGATTTTTTATTGATTCGATCCGCGGCAACATCTTGAATATCATTCATAACGTAGCCGCCTAAAGCAATACAAAGGGTCGCCAAAACCAATAAGAAAAACTGAAAATCGGTTAAAACGGGAACAATTTTCTGCGGAATTAAAAACGTGTAGCGCAATAAGTATTGTGCTAATGCGATGAGCAATAAATTCGAGATTCGAAAAACCTTAAAATACGTGAACACTAGATAAAAATTTTCGACAAAGATAGTTTAGCGCATTCACAACAGCCAAGTAAATTAACCGAATGTTTGCGCGCTCGAAAATCAAAACGCAAAAGCGGCTACTCTTTGAGAAGTAACCGCTTTTAATAAGACCGTGTTATATATAAGACTTTATCCGCGACGGTTATCCGACGATCTTCCTCCATCGCCGCTTGCATTTGTGCTGCGAACTGCTGGTTGACGAACCGGCGAACTTTGCCGTGGAGTAACGCTACTTGAACGGGTATTGGTGCTCGGAGTTCGAACCGTGTTTCCGTTCGTTGGTTGCGATGCTCTAACTGAAGTGCCGCGCGTAGTTCCCGTGTTTGAACTTGTTCGAACGGTATTTCCTTGATTAACCGTTTGTGCTGAGCGCGTGGAGTTTCCACGAGTTGTATTTACCGATGTATTTGGAACCGTTTGAACGTTTGAACTGCGCGTACTATTTGATGAAGGCGTGGTTCGTATCGCTTCATTTCGCGTATTTCCCGACTCGCGAACAACTCCCGGATTACTTGTGTTGCGCGTCGTTTGCGATGAAGTTCCAGTGTTGCGAGACGGTCGAACGCCATCGCTGCTAACAGACGTGTTATTTCTTGTTCCACTAGTTTGAGTGCTTGTTACGCCACTATTTCTGGTGGTTGTTCCGCGTCCGGTATTCGAATTGCGCCCGTTATTTTCCAATCTTGAAGTACTGCGTGTTGAGTAGTAACGCTCGTAACCGTTTGCACGTCGACCGTCGTAAAGCGCAATTGCTCTGGTGTTTCTTCGCGTGTTTACGTAATTATATTGGTGGTTGACGTTGATAAAAACGTTTACGTTATTGCGGTACGTGTACACCGGATAGGGAGTCCAATACGTGTAAAATGAAGGGTAGAAATTCCAGTAAAACGGACTGCAATACGCCACGTATCGAGGTGCCCAAAAACTTCTGTAAATAACAGGAGTATGCACAAAAACAGGTTCGTAAATGTAGTTGGGTCCGTACATGTACACATCGCCAACAAACTGAACTTGAACGTTATCATTGCCGTTTCGTTGTACATCAATGGTAGCAACATCTTGGTAAACATCTCGATCTAAAACAGCTTGAATTACAATTAAATGCGTGAAATTCTCCACCGTTTCAATAACACGCAGGTAATCTACACGTCCGTCAAAATTCAAATCCAAATTATTGATTCTATTTTCGGGGTTATTTAAACGTCTTTCAAAATCTTCCAAATTATTAGAATCTGCAAAAATACTTGCCACAGCACGCAGGTCTAAATTATCTCCAATTCTTTCATTGGTTGCGTTTACAGTAGTTACATCTTGAGCAAATACAGGCATCAATAAGCTAGTACACAGTAAGGTCAGAAAAGTTTTCATAACATGAAAGTTTAATATTTTTAAAAGTTGCAATATCTGTGCCATATTTTTTTGGGCGTCCGGGCGGGCTATTCGCGTTAATAACTGCTTACCACTTGCGTTTTGTCGTTTGGTTTGGGCTTCTTTGGTCGCCCGCACCTGCACACAAAACGTCGGCGTGCTCACACAGTTATTGCTGCTTCTATCCCTGACGCGGGCAGTAGTTACCGAAAGATAGTGCGCGAATTGCTCGTGAAGCGATTTGTAAAATACTTTCTGATAAAAGGAATTTTCTTCAAAATCTTTCCTATTTTAGAAAAAAAATATCATGAAAAATTGTATTTGGTTTTGTTTGCTTTTGCTATTTGTTTCAACAACAGCTCTTTCTCAAAAAAAGAAATCCGTTGCAAAACCTAAAACAGAAGCGAAAACCATCAGCGCTAAATTTGAAAATTGCGTTGCCGAACTTCATAAAAACCAACTCTTTTTCTTTCAAAACAACACTTCAGGAAAGCGCGACACTATTGCAGTTAAAACATTTGACGATAAACTGAAACCCGAAAATCTTTCCATTACAGCTTTTACAGCCGCAAAATCAAAGTTGTACGTTGTAAGTTGGGACGAAATCACAAGTACTAATTCCGACGTCAAAAAAGAAGTAAACCAGACCAAACAAACCGTGGTCATTGATATGTTGCTCAAAAAAATGGTTCACAAGAGTTACAATACGGTAATCAATATCACTGAAACAATCTATTTAGATGCCAGTAAATTAGCTTCTGAAACTCGTGAAAAAATCCAAAGAGCTGGTCAAGAATTCATCGTAAATCCCGACGGAACAATAACACTTAAGAATAAAGCTAAACAAACATCCTACAAATACGATGCAACCGCCGGAACATTCATCGCGAAGTAGTATCGGATTTCATTCGTTTCCACAAATAAAAGGTTACAACTAATGAGGAAAAGCCAAGTATTGTCATCAAAACCCAATTACTGGTATATCCAAAAGCTCCAACAACCGACAACCCACCTTTTGCACTGCAAATGTGTGCTAAACTAAAACTCATGGTAAAATAACCCATGTATTTTCCTTGCTCGTGCTTCGGACTAATAGACAATGCAAACGTGTTCGAAAATGGGAAAATGAACATTTCACCAAAAGTCATAAACAGCATACTACCAATTAATACGCCGCTGCTCCATCCCGGAATGAGTAAAACAAAACTAAGACTCATTAAAAACGCACCAAAAGCCATTAACTTTAACATCGAAGTTTTTCGCTTTTCAAAATAGCTTACTACCGGCATTTCCATAAAGAAAATGATTAATCCATTCATCGTCATCAGCAAACCTGTTTGGAATTCCGAAAGCCCATATTGATCCCGATGGTACAGTGGTAAAGTGCTAAACAGCTGAAAAAATAATATCGCAGTTCCAAAACTTGCGACTAAAAACCATAAAAAATCAGGATGTGGGATACTGCGTTTTATATGCGCAAACGTTTCATTTGGTACTGCAATTTCATGTTTGGGTTTAGGAATAAAGTACAAAAACAAAAGAACTGCAGCTAAACATGTTAATCCGTCGACCCAGAAAATAC
>CALRVY020000005.1:0-38785 GCA_943371725.1 Pseudanabaena sp. UWO311
GTACAATACATCGTCTCTAAAGGAATTGCAGCCAGCAGAATTCAAGGTAAAGGATTCGGAGAATCAGAACCCAAAATCGATTGCAAAGAAAACTGCACCGAAGAACAACACGCTATTAACAGACGTAGCGAATTCTTGATCGTGAAAAAGTAAGAGAAGGAATAAAAAAAGAAAAGGCCAGACTTAAACGTTTGGCCTTTTTAATTCAAGGTTTAACCAAGAATATCCGAAATCTTCTATTCGGTTTTCAAAAATATAGTACAATTCATTACTCCCACCGAAGGCAAAGGTAGGAGAATCAACGTCAAATATTTGTGCAGACTTTGTATAATACTCAAACTTGCTACTTTGATTTGGTGCAACTGCTGTCAGTAAATTGGGAATCGAACTTCCTTGTTCGAAAGCGAAATCAATCACACCAATGCAATCTTCAACTGAAATCAACTGAATGGTATCATCTCCATTTACGACATTCTTTGTTTTTGCGAGGGATAAAACAGGATGCCGATCGTAACCTATAAGTCCCCCCATTCGGATAACAGTCGTATTCCTATAATTCGCGAACAAATGTTCGATATGCTTTAAGCTTACACTTCGATCCGTTTCCTTAAAAAGAGCGGCTCCAATACTACTAATCACAACAATTCTGCCAGAAAAATCTTTTACGATATCTGACAGTAGCTTAAAGAAATCGCAAAAGGATTTTAGATCCGGCGCTGCACTTGGCGGTAACGCAATTAGAATATGAGTAACATGCGAAACTAAAGAAGTAATTTTTAAGAGCGCACTTGAATTCTGAAATAAATCCAAAGTGATTATTTCAACCGATGCAGGAAAATCATACATGCTGCCGTTACTTCTTTTTATTCCAAACACTCTATTATATTCGTTGTGACTTTGAGCAACGTAATTTTGAGCTAACCATCCGAAACCGATAACTAACAAGCTTTTTTTCATTCTTTTTTCACCAATAAATAATGGTCTTTGTCGTATTTGCAATATCCTTGATCGTAAATATAGAAGTATTTTTCGCCCGATGATTTACTTTCTATCATGGTAACGATATTGAAATCAAATCCACGAATGACTAAACTGGCGCGATTCGTTTTCGTGATTCCTTCACAATTAAATTCACAAAGAATTTTATGATTTCTCCTCAATCGGTCGTTAATTAAACGCACAAACTGAGTTCCTGTTCGCTTTAGCTGATTGTGATGATCAATCCGGCAAGCGTCGCTACAAAATCTTTTCCCTTCTCTACCAACTAAACTTTTTTGGCAAACAATACATTTTTTTGACATGGCGTATATAATTAAAAGTTTGAATAAAAATAAAGTATAGATTCTAAACACGATTACGGAAAAACCGTAAAAATTCAATTGTTAATAACATACCTAAACGTTTATAAACGTTTAAACACGGTTAAATCTATGGATATTCGAAATCAAACTCAGAAATTTGTCCTTATTAACATTAACACTTATTGAAACGCCATGGAAACAATTGTAAGAAATCGAGTTATTTTACGCGGACATGCAGGAGCCGACGCTAAAGTGAAAACGTTCGACAACAACCGAAAAATTGCAACACTAAGCATTGCAACAAACGAAAGCTATAACAATCGTGCGGGAGATCGGATAGAAGAAACCAGCTGGCATCGCATTATTGCTTTTGGAAAACTAGCCGATCTTGCTGAACAACATGTCATGAAAGGCAAGGAAATTAGCATCGAAGGAAAACTAAGCTCGCGTTCGTACGAAGATGCAAGCGGTAATCGCCGTTACGTAACTGAGATTATAGCTAATGAAATTACTGTTCATTCTAAAAAAGAAGAAACAGAAACGAAGGCTGAAAGCTAGTTAGCAAATACTCTCTAGCGTTAATTGTAATAGTTGAATACACGCTTGAACTACTTTGCTTACCTTCTCTTCATCAAATTCTAATTTTTGAAAACCTGAGTTCGATTTAAAAATTGAAGTCAGAAAACATAGAAATGGTTGATTACTTGGCAGGGTTCTTTTGCGAGACTCGAGTATCGCAAGAAAATCCAACGACGTAAGGAGTCACTAATATGTTTAGCGAAGTATATTGAATCGCATTAATGTTTAACTATATCAAAATCAGCGATCTGATAAGGATTTTTATGCAAACTCAGGCCGAAACTCTAACAGTATGCTTTTTCTCGTTAGCTAAATGAGTATCTTCGATTAAAAATTTTCAATTTGTCAAAGATTATCCATATCGATGCAAACCATAAAAGTTTAGTAGAAAAACTCAATGCTTTAGGGTTTGAGAATCACGAATGTTACAATTTGTCGAAAAGAGAAGTTGCAGCTGCGCTGAGCCTCTACGAAGGTGTAGTTATTCGCAGCCGTTTTCCGTTAGACGCTGAATTTCTCCAGACTGGCACCAATTTAAAATTCATATGCCGAATTGGTGCTGGACTTGAGAATATCGACTTAGAATTTTGTCGCAAAAACAACATTATTGTGTTATCAACTCCTGCAGGAAACGCTAATGCGGTAGCCGAACACACACTTGGTTTGTTATTGAATTTGCTTAATAAAATAAAAAAAGCAGACAGTGAGGTTGTTCGCGGCATTTGGCAACGGGAAGCAAACCGTGGTTTCGAATTGGAAGGAAAAACCGTTGGTATAATTGGCTACGGCATTATGGGGAGTTCTTTCGCAAAAAAATTAGCAGGATTCGATTGTGAAGTTATTTTTTACGATATCGAAAAGAAGCAATCTTTACTCGGCCACAAACAAGTAGCCATGCAAGATCTTTTCCAACGAGCAGATGTTGTCAGTTTTCATGTACCACAAACCCCACTTACCTACCGGATGGCAAACGAAACGTTCTTTAACTCATTTGAAAAACCCATTTGGATTCTCAATACTGCAAGAGGAACGGTCGTTGAGCTTTCTGCACTCGTTACGGCTTTAAAGTCTGGAAGCGTTCTAGGAGCTGGTTTAGATGTACTAGAATACGAAAGCAGTTCTTTTGAAACAAACTTTAATTTTGAAAACAATGATGATTTGAAATATCTCACCACTTCAAAATCCGTTGTATTAACACCTCATATAGCAGGCTGGTCGTTCGAAAGCGAAGTTAAAATGGCACAAATTGCAGTAGCTAAAATAGCTTCCTTATACGCACTTTAATTTTAATAATAGTCGAAAAACGAAAATTTGAAATTCCAATACGAGCTAGTATTTGACTTAATTTCAGCTAAATTAGGATTTGTAAAGCTGTTAAAAAAGTATTAAATTCGGCTTTTTTAAATGACTATGGAAAATTCTTCACCAACTGAATCTTGGAACACACCGCGACAGACACCACCAAATGTGCCTATTTTTAGAGTAGATCCTCTTTTGGTACTTCTGCTAGGCATCATAACTTGTGGCTTGTATCTTATTTATTGGAACATCAAAATTGCCGACGTTGTAAATGCAGCGAATAACAGAACCATTGTTTCAGGTCCTGTGGCAATTTTTGCAGGATGTTGCTACCCAGTAAATATTTACTTTTTTTACGTCCTTGCTAAGGATGGTCTTCCAGCTGTTTATGAAATGAGCAAACGACCAAAGAAAGACGATACAGCACTACTGCTCATACTCGGATTTTTACTACCCATGGTAGCAGCTATGATTGTTCAAGGAGATGTCAACAAACTATACGACCAAGCGTAACGATCTTTTTGTCTTTACACTTTTTGCCATCTTTATTTTAGGGGTACCACTGCTATTGTCTTTAAACAGCTCGAGTAGTTTACTGAGTAGTCAACAATCATTATGTCCGTTCAAGATGCTAACGGGAATGCCTTGCCCCGGTTGCGGCATTACTAAGTCGATAGTTGCTATTTACGAAGGAGCGTTCGTACAAAGCCTTCTATTTCATCCATTTGGAATAGTTGCTTTTACTCTGTCGATCACTTTTTTATTTGCACAAGCACTGTTGAATAAAGCGCAGGTAGATCTATTATATTACCGCTTTTTTAGAAATAGAAAACTAACAATAAGTCTTGCCGCTGGAATGAGCGTCTATCACATCATTCGCTTATACTATTTTTTGAGCTCTCACACATTTGATGATGTGCTCCGCGAATCAATCTGGCGATAAGTAGTATTGAAAGAATAACTTAATCATATTCTTAAACAATTCTATCATTTACCGAACCATTAAAAGTAGAACAGCTGCTTGTCGTATTTTATAGAAATACGAGATCGAAAAACGCATTCGTCTTAGTAAATATCATCGGCTGTTCCAACTTTTCGGTCAAAACCAGCTGAAAATAGTTTAAAATAATCCTCCGTCTTTATATAAATAAGATTTTCGGTTGTTTTGTCTCCCATTTTATAGAAAGTATAGAGAGGGTCTCTAAAATCAGCTTTTTTATTAACTTGATTTAATTCAGAAAGGCTGTCGGGATACCTATTAAATCGAGCCTTAAATTGGTGTAAATCGTAGGTATTTTGCTTAATAACAACTCGTACTAAATTGACTTTTATTTTGTTGCTTTTCGGAGCACTTAACTTTGTTACGTCCATCATTTGATACAAAGTGGAATAAATAACAATTGAAAAAGTCACCCCGAAAAAGCCTATAGCAAGCAAAATTTTATCTTTTTTGAGACCTATAACAATTAGAGCAATACCGACACCTACTCCAATGAGAGGAATACAGGCACAAAATAACAATAACAAGTATTTAATGTATCTCATGGCACTAAAATTACAACATAGTTAATATAGTGGAAAGCATGGCACTTTTATTACTATAGTCGCTTGTAACTGAAAAGGCTGGAACTACTCCTAATCCAACAATTCTCGCGCCTGTAGGCAGAATCAGCCAAAGATTAACACGCCAATATCTCAGAAGGCTTTCCTTTAATTTGGTTCTCTTCTACCGTATTAGTCTGTTACCGGAAGTGTTAAAAAATAGCTGCATCACGATTATCTCTGAAGTAACATGCAAAAAAGCCACTCTATTGAAAGAGTGGCTATTAAAATATAATAAACGATTTTCTTAGTTTATTACAATATTATCTATCTGCATGGTTGTTGTAAGACCTGACAATCCACTACCAACATATTCAAAAACAAAATAGCCGTTTCCGGTTAACGCTGCCGGAATACTGTAACTACCGCTGTTTGTAAAATTGTTTGGATAGCCAGTTGACAAACCTTGAGAAATGGTAAAGCTCGATGTAATATCAACTAAGTTACTATTATTTACAATCGCACCGGGAGTATAATTTTCAGCTGTGATATAATACACTTTTAGAACTGCTCCATTTGTAAAACCTGCCTTTGACTGGAATGAAAATGTATTTGCAGTACCAAAATTTACCGGCACATAAAATAAGGTTCTATTATCTTCTGGTGTTCCTCCAAAAGACGACATTTGAATGTACTTATTACCTCCAAATGTTCTTACTTCCCAATATCTAGAACCCGCAAAAGGGTCGTTGATATAACCTGGGAAAGATCGGTTTGCTGGAGATGTTGTCGTGTAAGATTCAAAATTTTCGTTAAGCGTATTCACAAAATTTAACTGACTTCCTACTATAGTCGGCGCTAAGTCTACAGCTAATCTTGGTTGATCTAACATAATATCTCTAGTAGATCGTGCCAAGAATTGAAAGTCGTTTCCGAACTTAGTTAAAATTCCACGAACTTTTCCACTGTTTTGCGTAGCACGATCGCCGGCGAAAGATGCAAAGCTGGAAGTTCTAAAGATGATTCTATTATTATTTCTGTCTTGAAGCAAATGATTCGTTGCACCTCCAAGATCGTTTGTTGATTCATACAAGGTTCTACCAACCACCTCATCTACAAATTGCACATCCTCCAATTCAATCAAGGTATTTAAATTCGCGTTGTTTAATGCTTGTTGAATAGTAAGTGTTCTTACTAATTCGCTCTCAGGAACTGTAATACACGACTTTACAACTACTTTTCCAACATCAAACATAGAAAGGCGCCCAACAGCATACGCGCCTGAGTTCAACAGAAAAGCACTTCCAATACGCATGGAACCGTTGAAAAAATCAGTATACTGATTCTTCATCTTAACATAAACCTTCATACCTACAGGATAGTTGGTAAAAGAGCCAACTATGTCTATTGGAACACTAAAAGCTACTGGAGGTTCTCCATTTGTAGGTTTAGTTTGAAGTGAAAGACTTTTATAAAAGTTTCCACCTTCGTCGCTAGATACAACGTACGCTTCAATGATATCGTCGGCAGCATAAGGAACAGCAGGATCTACTATTGGCGGTACCTGATTTATGATTTCTTGAACGGATTTATTCGCCGTTAGCAAGTTGTCCACACAATCTGTCGATGGTTCCGTAAAGGTGTCGTTTACACAGCTACTTACTGTTGCTGCAAACAAACCTAGTGTAAGATATTTTATAAACTTCATTATTCTATATTTTATTTGTTGTAATATACTCTAAACGAGTCGATTTGATACGATCCGTCTAAGCTCGAATTCGTTCCCGACCCTGTGTATCTAAATGCAATTCTGACCTTACCTGTTACATCGTTTAAGCTAATTTCCCCCGAGTCTTGAAACTCAAAAAAAGTAGCGTCTGGTGTTGGCAAATTTGCCACAATAGGAGTCCAAGTTGCAGCAGCAATGTTTGTACCATCGTAGTTGGTAGAATAAAAAACCTCTAATTTATTTTGCGTAGAAGAAACAAAGCTCTGTGAACTTTGGAATCGTAAAATTTCTCCTTCCTGCAAATCTAAATCTACTTCCGGACTGATTAACCAGCCTATAGTACTCGCGTCTGTCGACTGAAACGGACTAAATTCTGCATAACCGTTTCCTTGAAAAATTTGTTGCTTCCACAATACAGTTCCAGCCGTAGCAACATTCTGCCAACCTTCAATGGTAAGAATAGTATTGTCTGCCGAATGCAAGAAATCTTCGAAAGCAATAACCGGAGTAATATCAGGAATTAAAGTTTCTTCTTGCGTACAAGATCCTGCCAGAATGCTTAATCCAGCGATAGCTAAAAATTTAAATGCTGTTTTCATATATCTGACTACTTAAAAGTTTACGTATAAATTTAGGAAAAACGTTCTTCCAAAACCATAAAAATAACGGTTCCCAAATGCTGGTGTACCACTGGTAACGTCCTGATTCAATAATCTAAAATTAGAGTTTCTAGGTTGCTCGAAACCGCCCGTTTTATAAGTGACATCAAAAACGTTATTTACAGATGCAAAAAAACCTACAGTGTTGCCTTTAATTCTCCAAGATTTTCCTCCTTGTAGATTAACCAATGTATAAGGATCGAATTTCTCCTGTCTTAACAATTCACGCGTGCGCTCTGGCGTAGCCTCTGGGAAAGGTAAATTAAACGGATCTTGAAAATTAGTAACGAAGTCGTTAGTTCTTAATAAAGGCGCAATATCAATAAAGGTATCTGCTAAGTAGTTCACATTGGCTCCGATCCACCAAAATTTTGGGTCGCGGTACTCCAAACCAACGCTATAAGCTTGTTGTGGCATACCTGGCTGACGGTAATTTTTCAATAACGCTTGTCCTCTTGACGAAACCGGTGATTGAATATCGGCATTATCTGCAGCTGTAGAATCACTATTCAAGAATAAATTTGGATTACTATCAAAAATGTATTCGCCGTATGATGCAGCGGCAGTTGCTTTTAAAGTTGATGTAATTTGATATTCTGTACCAAATTCAACTCCCATATTTCTTCTTACAACTCCTGTCATTGTTTGTGCCACGAAAGCAGATTCGGCACCATCTTCTGCACCTTCATCTAAAACGGCATCCGCGAAGAAAAAGGTGTTTGTGGTAGCATTGCTCACGCGAGAAAAGAAACCTGTTAATTTAAATTTAAAAGACGGACTTCTAAAAATGTAACTTAAATCAGCGCTTGAAATATTTTCGCTTGTTAAATCATCAACCACATTGTTATTTAAACGAGCATTGAAAAACGTATTTCGCATTGTTGGTGCTTTCGACATGTAAGCTCCATTGAAGTTTATCAAGTTTCTTCCCGTAATTTTAATGGTAAAACCACCTTTAAATGCAAAGTTTTCAAAGTTTACATTCTCGCTTTCCCCAAATGAATTATTTGGGTAAATACCGTTTCGGTACAAACCTTCTCTTTGATAATTTGTTGCGGTGAACGACTGGGCTAAATAGAAGTCAATTTTTCTGTAGTTGAATCTAAATTGCGTAAAAGCATCCAAAGTATTAGCGCGTAGAATGTAATTGTAACCGTATCTATCGCCAACGCCAACATTTCGGTTTGGATTATTCAAATCTGGCTGTGCAGCATCTCCGGTGAAGAAGAAGTCGTAATCAGCAAAATAGGTACCGCCCAAAAGATCAAGTACATTTTGGAAATTTTCTGAACGTAAATTTCTGTAGGTAACACCCGCATTTAAAGCGATATTATCCGACAACTGCGAGCTTAAAATTGAGTTTGCCGACCACAATTTATCATCGATGCGATCTTCATACAAAATGTAATTACTTCTTCCATCAACGCTACTTCTATTTGCGCGATAAATGGCTTCCCAATTAACTTGTCTGTTGTTAAGGAATGTTTGTCTAGCTTGGTTTGCTAACGCTACATTGTTTGGGTCGTCTCCTTGGAAATCGGTGTAATCATCTAAATTCCAAAGCGAAGTATAGTAGCTAGGTAAGTTTCGGTAGTACGTTGGTTCCCACAAGAATCCAATACTGTTTCCATTTGCGTCGATTCCAGTTGCTTGTTCTGCTGCATCGATACGACTGTTTCCAATTTTACCAAATTGATGCATCACGTTTGTAGTCAGGTTATTTTTATCGTTGATTTTCCAATAGTGGGTCAACATAAAAATAGGCTCCTCTACTTCTCTTACACGGCTGTTGCGGCGTTCTCCTTCTTGATAGCCCCACCATGAGTTGTATTTTACGCCAGCCAAATCGGCAACTTCTTGTGTATTCGCTGAGTTTCTACCACGCTTGTTCTGCGCGTAAATAGTGGTTAAGTTTAAACTGTGATTTTCATTAATTTTCTTTTCAATAGAAGCAAAAAGAGAATTCGCGTCGTAATCTGTTCCTTCAAAATAACCTTCAGTTGCCCATCTACGACCAGCTGAGATAACGTAAGCCCAGCCGTCTTTGTTCATTCCCGAAGCGTGCGTTCCCATTACTCTATAAGAATAATTAGTGTTGGTAGCTGCAAAAGAAACACGAGAACCCGGCCGATAGCTCGAAGCGCGCGTATTAATTTCCTGCGTACCTAAAATACCTCCGAATGTATAATCCGATGGCGCAGTTCCTAATGTAAACTCCTGATTACGAGTAGCGTCGTTTAATCCGCCCCAGTTACCCCATTGCGGTCTGCCATCTAACAACTTATTCATTATTACACCATTAATCATGGTAGTACCGTACTCGTTATCTAAACCTCGCACTCTAAAACGGGCTTGTCCCCAGTTGAAAGCCGCGGCTTGCTGGAAGACATCGCGAGTTGCTTGTAATAAACCGGCCGTATTTTCTGAACCCGAGTTATCGTCTCCTAAATCATTTTCAACAATAGTAATTAATGCTAATTGTTGCTCCTCAGTTTGGTCTTCCGCCAAAAGAGTTGTGCCCAAATCAAGCGTTTTTCCTTCCTCAACTTTAATGTTTAGCAATTGTCGACTATAACTTGAGCTAACAATGCTTAAAATCTGGCTCCCTACCGGTGCTTTTTCAATGGTAAATTGCCCTAATTCGTTTGTAAAAGTTGTTATAGCCGAGTTTTCAATGCTAACAACTACGCCCTGTAAGGGCTTTTTGGTTTTAGAATCAACTACAAGTCCAGTAATTTTCGATTCGGTCTGCGCCCAACCAAGCAAAACCTGAAAAACAAGTAGTGTGCTGATTACGAGTTTCTTCATATAAATATAAAAGTTAATAAAATGCTAAGATTAATTTTTTCTTAACGCCTGCAAAAGTATAGCATTAATTATAATTATCTACTTTTGTGACCGACTTTAGATCAATTCTTTATATTAATTTAATATTCTACTTATGCGAATTTCGAAATGGATTGCCATAATCGTTCTTCTTTTTTCAATTCAAGCCTCGTTTTCACAGGCAAAAAAGTATTATGTGCATACCGTTGCCTTTTATAACTTCGAAAATTTATTCGATACCATTAATAACCCGAACAACGATGAAGAATGGTTGCCAAGCGGAGCTCGTAATTGGACATTGAAAAAATATAAGAAAAAGTTAAATAATCTCGCTCGCGTACTTTCTGAAATTGGAACCTCAGAACAACAGAAAGAAATGCCTGTAATTATTGGTGGTGTTGAGATTGAAAATAGAAACGTACTTGAAGATTTGGTAAAACAACCCCGATTAGCTCCTGGAGATTATGGAATCGTGCATTTTGATTCGCCCGATAAACGCGGAATCGACGTTGCTTTGCTCTACCAAAAGAAGCATTTTAAACCAACTAGCTACAAAAATATTCCGCTGATGATTTATAGAAACAATCAAAAAGCGAAGGAAAAGAAAGAAGATGAGGAAGTATCTGACGATAAGATTGAAGTTACTTCGGACGACCGTGTTTACACGCGCGACGTTTTACTGGTAACCGGTTTGCTTGATGGCGATGAAATTCATGTATTGGTAAACCACTGGCCTTCCAGATCGGGCGGCGAAAAAAGAAGCAGTCCGTACAGAGAAGAAGCAGGACGATTGAACAGAAAAATTATGGATTCGCTTTTGAAAATTAATCCGAAAGCAAAAATCATTAATATGGGCGATTACAACGATGGTTCTTACAACAAATCAATTAAGTTGGGAATTGGCGCCAAATTGAAAAAAGATGAAGTAAAAGAAGGCGATATGTACAACCCTTTTGAGCAAATGGCAAAAGAAGGACACGCCACATTGTTTCACAGAGATAGTGGCGATATTTTCGATCAAATAATGGTTTCGGAAGGCCTTGTGAAAGGAGATTACAGCACTTTCAAATACTGGAAAGCGGGCATTTTTAACAAATCGTATCTCATTCAAACCGAAGGACAATACAAAGGATATCCACTCAGAAACACCAATAACGAAGTTGGTTTCAGCGACCACTTTCCCGTTTATGTTTACTTGATAAAAGAAGGAAAGCAATGAGAGAAATACTAATTACTCTTCTCTTTTTCGCTTGCGCGGAAGCCTTCGCACAAGATACTATTTCCACAAAAGTGATCACTAATTTTGTTGGTAAAGACAAATTTGTGAAAGGAAAAGTAGTAGGTGTTCGAAAATCAACAGAAACAAACTTAATAACGCTTAACATCGACGCTGCTTTTCCAAATAACATCTTTAGTGTCGTTGTTAGCGAGAAAATGCTAACTCGCCTAAAGATTGATTTCAACAAACTTAAGGACAAAAATATTGTGGTTAAAGGCCTTATCGTGAACGGAAAAGAATCCGGCGGATTGCCTTCGATCATAAATCCGCAGAAGTTCGCAATAGTCAAGTAAATGGAAACACCGTTTAACCTATTTCAGTGGATTTCTGAAAATAAAGAACTCCTAAAACCGCCCGTTGGAAACAAACAACTTTTCGTAGAATCGAACGACTACATCATAATGATTGTTGGTGGACCCAACGCCAGAAAAGATTTTCATTACAACGAAACTGAGGAATTCTTTTTTCAACTAGAAGGAACTATCGAATTAAAAATTCAAACTGAAAACGGTTTAGAAATTAAAAAAATGGGGCCCGGCGATGTTTATTTGCATCCAGCAAAAACGCCACATTCGCCCGTTCGTTCGGCAAATTCTGTAGGTTTAGTAATTGAAAGAAAACGCGATAATCAAGGCTTTACCGACGGTTTACTTTGGTATTGCGAAAATTGCAATCACAAACTACATGAGGTTTATTTTGAGTTGAAAAATATAGAAAACGACTTTTTGCCGCACTTCAAAAAATTCTACGAAAGTGAAGATTTGAGAACCTGTTTAGTTTGCGGAACTCAAATGGAAACCGATCCCAGATTTGTAAGCAAATCCTAAAGAAAGTGACTCTCTGGATCAAACCATACCGCTATCAATTGGTTTTCTTAAAGTCAATTACGTTTAACTGCAAGCTACGAACATCTCTAAATTCATTGTAGTTGATGGTATAAACCACATCGATTGCACCCGAAACCTCATCAATACGGTGCCCTTGCTTGAAGGCTATTGCCGTGATTTTACGTTGATTATCCAACTGTAATTCAAAACTTAAATGCGTTCGATCTTTCCCAACTGTGCGCGCAGTTCCAGCAATTTTCACATCCTTACTTAAGAAAACGGGTTTCATGTGCAACGGGCCAAATGGTCCGAGTCTACTGTAATTTCCCACTAATTTTTCCGAAATACGAGACGCCTCAATCTCCAAATCAATTTCAATTTCCGGCTCCAAGGTTTCAGGCGAGCGCAATTCTTGAACTGTTTGGTTAAATGCTTTTTTGAAATTTGGGTAATTTTCAGGTTGTATCGTCATTCCTGCAGCAAAAGTGTGGCCGCCAAATTGTACTAAATGTGATTTACAGATTTCCAAGGCATGATACAAATCAAAGCCCACGACCGATCTCCCTGAAGCCGCGTAAACATTGTTGCTTTTAGTAAAAACGAGCGTAGGTCGGTAATGCGTTTCTATTAATCGCGAAGCTACAATCCCAATAACTCCTTTGTTCCAAT
Source organism: Pseudanabaena sp. UWO311 (assembly GCA_943371725.1). Lineage (GTDB taxonomy): Bacteria > Bacteroidota > Bacteroidia > Flavobacteriales > Flavobacteriaceae > Flavobacterium. The sequence goes on from CALRVY020000005.1 coordinate 12,711, forward strand.
GTTCGTCGAAAACGACTGTAGCGGGAGCATCTTCCTCTTTGTTTTTCCGAATCTGTTCTAAGGCTTCTATGGTCGTTTGCTGGTCAAATTCACGTCGCGTTTCGTTGTGCAATTCTATCGCATCGGCAAACGATTGCGCTAAGTTTTCGTCGGTTTCAATCATCAATTCTACCGCATCTCGTCCGAGGTTAATACGCCCAGCTGCATTGATTCGCGGCGCAAAAACAAAAACCAAATCTTCTAAATCGAGTACTTTCTTTTTCGATTTTTGCTTCAAAGCTTTCAACCCAACACGACAATCTCTGTTAATCAATTCCAAACCAAAATGCGCCAAAACGCGGTTTTCGCCAGTTAAAGGAACAATATCCGCGGCTATCGCAATGGCAACAAAATCCAGTAAACTCCATACAAAATCGGTATTGTTTTCTAGCTTGCTTTCCAAAGCTTGAACGAGCTTAAAACCAACGCCACAGCCACAAAGCTCTTTGTATGGGTACGCACAGTCGGCTCGTTTCGGATCCAAAACAGCCACAGCAGCAGGAATTTCCTCGCCTGGTAAATGATGATCGCAAATGATAAAATCAATCCCGTGCGTTTTCGCATACGCAACCAATTCAATCGATTTAATTCCACAATCGAGCGCAATAATTAGCGAAAAATCGTTATCGACCGCAAAATCAATTCCGCGTTTTGAAACACCATATCCTTCGGTATATCGATCTGGAATATAGTGCGATACTAAATTACTTTTGGTAGCTAAGTACGTGTACATTAACGAAACTGCTGTTGTTCCATCCACGTCGTAATCTCCAAAAACTAAAATACGTTCGTTGTGCTCAAGTGCTTTTAAAATTCGATTTACAGCAACGTCCATGTCGCGCATCAAAAACGGATCGTGCAAAGCCTCTAAACTTGGATTGCAAAAATCGCGAGCCGCCTCAAAATCGCGAATATTTCGTTGTAAAAATAACGTTGCCAGTATCTCGCTTTTGATTCCAGCGGCTTGCAACGCTTGTATTTCTGGTAGTTCGGGTAGTGGTTTTAATTTCCAGCGCATAAGTTTTCTGTATGGAATAGAGCTAACGAATGTAAGTGCTTTTTCGGATATGGAATTACGGCTTTTCCGTAAAACTTATTGTGGTAAAATCGTCAAAATTTAAAATGATCTAGGCAACGCAGAACCTTTAAATTGATAAATGTTGAAGAGATTTAATTGAGACACTGTTTTGTAGCCTAATTATAATGTTTCTTTTAGATTTCAGTTTGAGTAACAAAGCTGGACTTAAAATAAAATTTGGGAACGGTTCACTTTGAAGTGGTAATGAAGCTACTAAATAAGAATTATTAAGAGTACTAATTACATTTTCTTGAACGTAGTAGTATCTAGTTTTATAAAGTTGTTTTAGTGCTTTAGTAAGATTTAAACTATTCCTATTCGGTAAATTGCTATACTTTAATTCACAGAATAAAACCCATGTGTTTGCTAAGTCGGAGTTAGGAAAGAAAACAGCTTCACACTGTGTTTTGGTTTTTCCATTTTTATGACGAAAACTAGTATGATCAAAAATCAATCCTCTAAAATCAATTTCATTTTCATTGTAAATAGAGAAATATGCGGCATCTTCTGGAGGATTAAAAGCATAGATTTCAACTCCCCGCATACTCTCATTGATTAGACTAGAATTAGAATAATCGACAACAAAAACAGAACAATTAAATTTTAATAGCCTTGAAACTTGATGTTCAAATTTCTTACTTATACCTAATTCAATCATAAATCAATAATGATTAAGCATAATGTAAAATTCGTCCATCAATTCTTTCATTTTTTTATCAAAGAAATTATCTTTAATGAGTCCATCACTTTCTTGAATTGAGCGGAGCTGGCCATTCTCAACTTCATAAATAGATACGGACAAAGGGTCTATTAATGAGCCGTAACAATCCAGCGATTCAAAATCATTAGTGCCCGACTTATCTTTTGTTAGAAAACCTAAAACACAGTTATTTATTGCATATAAAATGTACGGGCTGTGAGTGGTCATTGTAATTGAATGATTCTCATTTGCTGCGACAGATTTAAGTAGATAGTATATTAAGGACTTTTGCGTTGAAGGGAAAAGGTTTTGTTCAGGTTCCTCAATTATCAGATTCGTGCCATGAGTTTTAAATATTTTATCTCTAACTTCATGATAAAATTTAAATTTCTGATTTGCTGACTCATCACCAGTTTTTAAAAGTTTAACAAATTCTTCAAAGATATCTGCCTTTCTTGTATCACTTTTCAATTGTTCGCTAGAAAACAAAGGGGCTAATACTAAATCATCTAAAAGCAAATCATTAACCTTCATTCTTAGCTCGTCAAATAAAAATGATATATTCTGCTCTTCAGAATAAATTTTTGTAGTTAGATAATCTACTAAAACTATTAAAGGAACAACAGACTGTAAACCACTTGAAGCTTGTGTTAAAGGGGTGTTATAAAGGCCATCTACACTACCAATAATATTATCTTTTTTTCCTTCCAGATAATAAAATTCTACATTGATGTTTAAAATCTTTAATTTATTCGCGTCGCTATAATTTTTCCGAGCGTCAAACCAATCAAACAGAAAGCTCTTCAAATAGTTGTTAGGAAAGTCTACTTTCTCAATTTCTGGTAACATCGCTAAATTTCGCTCAGCAGGGATATATGAAATTTTTGTTCTTTGGTATGAATACTTATTTTTCCAGCTAATGTTTATCTTACCTCTTACATATTCAAGATTTATAACGTTTGTAGAAAACCGGATAACACTATTTTCATTCAAGTAACCTTTAAGCTTGTGAAAAGTCTCTAATTTTTCGATGAAGTAGTTTGGTCTTTTTTCGTAATCAGCAAAAGATTGATTAATCGCAATATCTTTTTCAACCCAATTGCAAAAACTTAGAATTTTCGCAATAACACTTTTGCCACTACTTTGAGCACCGATGAAAACGTTAAATTTATTAACGAATAAACTCACCTTCTTAATAGGTCCAACGTTCTCAATTTCTAGTAATCTGTTATTTAAAGTGTCTGCTTTCAAATTTTGTAGATTTTTGGAATTATGGTTTAATAATTACCGAAGCAAATATACTAGCTTAATTTTTACAAAAATATTTTGATTTATTTTCACTATTTACGCAACTTTCCCGCTATGCATACCACGAATTCTCCTTTTATCGCTTTCGCGGAAAAGTACGTTGCCAATTCAATAGCGGTTCCGCGAACGTTCTCCTCGTGTAACTTCGATAACTCACGACTGCAACTAACCTGTCGATCTTCGCCAAAATACGTTCTAATTTCCTCTAAAGTCTTCAACAATTTATGTGGCGAAACATACAAAACCACGGTTCGAGCTTCTTCGGCGAGTTCGAGTAAACGGGTTTGCCTACCTTTTTTCTCTGGAAGAAATCCTTCAAAAACAAAACGATCTGATGGAAAGCCACTATTAACCAAAGCCGGAACAAAGGCAGTTGCGCCCGGTAATGTTTCAACGGGTATTTTGTTTTCTACACAGGCACGCACCAATAAAAATCCGGGATCTGAAATAGCTGGTGTTCCAGCATCGCTAATCAAAGCAATGGTATTGCCATTTTGAAGTTTTTGAATGAGTCCGTTTACGGTTTGGTGCTCGTTGTGCATGTGGTAACTCGACATCGGCGTAGCAACCTCGAAGTGCTTTAGCAATTTCCCGCTGTTTCGAGTGTCTTCTGCTAAGATTAAATCGGCCGTTTTAAGCACTTCTATGGCTCTAAAAGTCATATCGCTTAAATTGCCAATGGGTGTCGGAACAACAAATAATTTACCAGTCATTATTACGAGAAGCGTCTTTTTACGATATCCAAAAATCGCTCTACATATTCATCCTTTCCGTTCCAATTGTTGTAATCCGGCCGCACCATTTCTTCCAAAAATTCGGCTGCTTCCTCGAAAGAGTTAAAGGTGCTGAGTTGCGAAACCACGCGGTTCATATCTTCTGCGCTTCCGCCGAAAAGATTGCGCTCAAACCCAATTCGATCGTTTAATCCAAACTGAAAACTACGCAATCCGTTTTCAGGTTGCGCTTCAAAAGGTTCCGATTTCAGTACTGGAACTTCTGGTGCTGCCGAAAAACTGGGCTCAAATGATAAATCAACCGCAGCTTCTTTTAGTTCTTCAACTGGTAAATCAAATGCTGTTTCTGCGACAGCAACTATTTCTTCTTCCTCTTTCGTTTCTTCTTCGATTTCTTCTACTTCTGCGACAACAATAACTTCTTCCACAGCAGTATTACTTTCCTCTGTTTTTTGTGGAATATCGGAAACTTTATCGAAAATGGGTTCGGTGTAGTCGCTTCCCAACAAATCGTCAAAGCTGATTTGCTTTGGTGTTTCGCTGCGCGCTTCAAACGCAGGAACGGCAACAGGTTCTGGTGTTGACTCTAACTTGAGAACTTCCTCAACAACCGGATCAGCAATTAGCTCTTCGACCGAAGGAATTTCTGCAACGTTATGACTTACCTTTTCGGAAACGGCCGCTTCTTTTTCTTCTGCGACAGCGGTTTCCGCAACGGCATCGACTTGTTTTTCATAATGATCGATAACCAAATCTTGGATTTCAGCCTTGCCAATAGTTGGCATCACGGCGCCAAATTGTGTTTCCACAAAAAGCAAAACACTTAATTTTTCGTACAAGTTTCTAGCTTCTTCATGCAAAACCCGAAGATCGGAACTGTCTTTAAGTTTCAAAACACGGTGCGCAATGCTAATTAATTCGCCTTCTACTTTCTTTTTCATAAACACGAAGCGGTTGTAAATTTTCTTTTCTATTGATAAACAGTTGTTCTGCGATGCCGAGATTCTACATTTAAGTATAGAAAATTTGGCTACATTTGAAACGCTGAGCTGAGATTAAAAATGATCGCACAACGGCTACAAAGTAATAAAATCTAATCAGTTTCAACTTCACAATTGCCGAAAAATGTTTCTTGAAAATACCGTTAATCATAAAGAGCAGTTTGGATGGATAGAAGTTATTTGCGGTTCTATGTTTTCGGGAAAAACCGAAGAGCTGATTCGCAGACTTAAACGCGCGCAATTTGCTAAGCAAAAAGTAGAAATTTTTAAACCGGCAATTGATACGCGTTACCACGACGAAATGGTGGTTTCGCACGATGCAAACGAAATTCGATCCACGCCAGTTCCGGCGGCTGCAAACATTCGATTACTGGCGCAAGGTTGTGATGTGGTTGGGATAGACGAAGCGCAATTCTTTGACGATGAAATAATTACCGTTTGTAACGATTTGGCAAACAGCGGCATTCGCGTGATTGTTGCCGGTTTGGATATGGATTTTAAAGGAAACCCATTCGGACCCATGCCTGCCTTGATGGCCACCGCCGAATACGTCACGAAGGTGCACGCCGTTTGCACCCGAACCGGAAATTTAGCGCACTACAGTTTCCGAAAAACCGATAACGATAAATTGGTTTTACTTGGTGAAACTGAAGAATACGAGCCGTTATCGAGAGCGGCTTACTACAACGCTATCCGCGAACAAGCTGAAAGCAAGAGCGAACCTTCAAACGAATTATCGTAATGTTTTCGTGGAAAGAAATTTGTTCTTTGCTTAACGAAAGCGAAAACTCAGCGGAAGATTTTTTCTTTACACATATTTCCACCGATTCGCGTTCGGGTAACAACAACGAGAAAACCTTGTTTTTTGCTTTGAATGGACCTAATTTCAACGGAGCCAATTTTATCGAAAAAGCGGTTGAACAAGGTGTTACGTATTTTATTTCTTCCGAACCCTATTCAGGAAGTCGAAAAGACATCCATATACTTCACGTTCCAAACGTGCTGCAAGCACTCCAAAAATTAGCTGCCGTTCATCGCGCAAAATTTGCCTTGCCTGTTATTGCTATCACTGGAAGTAACGGTAAAACGGTGGTAAAAGAATGGTTGTATTATCTGCTTTCGCCTGATTACTACATCGCGAAAAGTCCGAAAAGTTATAATTCGCAGGTTGGCGTGGCTTTGTCGGCATTAACTATTGACGCAAACCATACCTTGGGCCTATTTGAAGCAGGAATTTCGACTACGAATGAAATGCAAGCGCTTGCCACTATTTTGCAACCCGAAATCACGGTGTTAACAAATATTTACTCGGCTCATGATACGGGTTTTGATAGCCGTGAACAGAAATTCGCAGAAAAAGCTAAACTCTATAATTCGGCTCGTTTGGTAATCGGTGAATACGAAACGTTTGAACCATTCGCCACTATTGAAGATCGTTTTTACACGTGGAGTTTTTCGAATGAAAAAGCACGCATTTATATTCAAAAACAAACGATAGAACATACCACGGTTCTTGAAATACGAACAATTTCAGGAACATTTTCTGTGAAATTACCTTTTACCGACGGTGCTTCCATACAAAATGCGGCACATTGCATTACTACTTTACTTGCTTTGGGAATCGATTTTAAAACCATCGCAAGTCGGATTATCTCGTTGCCTCAAATCAATATGCGTTTGTCGATAAAAACAGGTGTACGGAATTTACAAATCATCGACGATTCGTATAGCGCCGATTTACAGTCGCTTCAAATTGCACTCGATTTTCTAAAAAATCAGACATCTGCACAAAAGAAAATTTTAGTTTTATCCGACTTCGCCGAATCCAATTCTCATACCATTTCAAAAATCGAGCAATTGCTAGAACAATACGATTTGTCGGAAGTTGTTACTGTTGGCAAATGGTCTCAACAAATTAAAAGCAATACAACACGAACGCACTTTTCCTCAACCAACGAGTTTCTTGCAGCCGCATACCTTAATAAATGGTCGGATGCTTCGGTTTTGATTAAAGGCGCACGTAAGTTCGAGTTCGAGAAAATTCTAAAACAGCTGGAGCAGCAAAAGCACGAAACGGTACTCGAAATTAATATGAGTGCGTTAACGCATAATCTTAATCATTACAAATCGAAACTCAAGCCAGAGGTAAATCTCATGGTTATGGTAAAAGCGTTCGGTTACGGAAATGGCGGAGAAGAGATTGCACGACTGTTGGAATTCAATAAAGTTGATTATTTAGGAGTTGCTTTTGCCGACGAAGGTGTGAAACTCCGTCAGGCGGGAATTACGGTTCCGATTATGGTTTTAAATCCGGAGTCGACCGCTTTCGATGAAATTATTCAATACCATTTGGAACCCGAAATTTACAGTTTTCGCACTTTATTCGCTTTCGCGGAAGCAACACAAAGAGCCAAAAAGAGTGCCTATCCGGTTCATATTAAAATCGATACGGGAATGCACAGACTGGGTTTCGCGCCCAATTCTGTCGCCGATTTAGCTCATGAACTTACGAAGACACCCCAATTGGAAGTAAAATCAGTACTTTCTCATTTGGCGGCTAGCGACGATTTAAACGAACGCTCGTTTACGGAGCGTCAAATTTCATTGTTTTTACAAGCTACAGAGTTGCTCGAAAAGAGATTGTCGAAAAAATTCTACAGACATATTTTAAATACTTCTGGACTTATAAATTATCCAGAAGCGCAATTCGAGATGGTGCGTTTGGGAATTGGTTTATACGGATTAGCTTCAAACGAAAACGAACAAAATCAGCTGGAAACGGTTGGCACGTTGAAGTCGATTATCTCACAAATTCATCACCTAGAAGCTGGCGAAACTGTAGGTTACAATAGGCGTTTCAAAGCGGATCGCAATAAATTAATAGCCACAATACCAATAGGTTATGCAGATGGAATTCCGCGTTTCTGGGGAAACCAAAAAGGCTATGTACTTATTCAAGAACAACAAGCGCCAATCGTTGGTTCGGTCTGTATGGATATGTTAATGGTTGATGTTACCGACATTGCTTGTCGCGAAGGTGATGCGGTCATTATTTTTGGAAAGCGTCCTTCTGTTCAAGAAATTGCCAAAGCGGGAAATACAATTAGCTATGAAATTTTAACTGGAATTTCGCAGCGCGTGAAAAGAATTTTTTTCCGCGAGTAAGTATTTTATTACTTTCACAATTATTAACCAAAAAAACCACAAACCATGGGAATGATTTCCGAGTTTAAAGCCTTCGCCATGCGAGGCAATGTTGTTGACCTTGCAATCGGGGTAATTATTGGAGCGGCATTTAGTAAAATTGTCACTTCTTTTATCGACGATGTTTTAACTCCTTTATTATTGAAACCTGCTCTCGAAGCAGCTAATCTGAGTAAACTCGAAGAATTAACGATGTTCGGAACCGTAAAGTATGGACTCTTTCTTTCGGCTGTGATTAACTTTTTAATTGTTGCATTTGTTTTGTTCCTAGTTATCAAAGGAATAAACGCGGCTCGCAAGAAAGAAGCTGAAGCGCCTGCAGCTCCGCCAGCACCGAGTAACGAAGAGAAGTTACTTATGGAAATTCGCGACGCTCTAAAAAACAAATAAGAGTTTTTTGGTGCTCGCATTTTATTGTAGCATACGAAATTCATACCGCTCACTACATATTCTAACTTAAGCCATCCCACAAGGATGGTTTTTCTTTATGGTATCATAAAATTATAGTTCGAATCGGAGTGTATTCGCTAATTTTGCGAAGCTTAAAAATTAACAAAATGAAAGTTGCAGTTGTTGGTGCTACCGGAATGGTTGGCGAAATCATGTTACAAGTTCTTGCAGAGCGTAATTTTCCAGTTACCGAGCTAATACCGGTTGCTTCTGAGAAATCGGTTGGAAAGAAAATTTCGTTTAAAGGTCAGGAATATACCGTTGTTTCTCTGGAAACTGCTGTTGCCATGAAACCACACATAGCACTTTTTTCAGCCGGTGGTGGAACTTCGTTAGAATGGGCTCCAAAATTTGCCGAAGCAGGAACTACAGTAATCGACAATTCGTCGGCTTGGCGTATGGATCCAACTAAGAAGCTCGTTGTTCCTGAAATAAATGCGCAGGTACTTACCGCGTTCGATAAAATTATCGCCAATCCGAACTGTTCAACCATCCAAATGGTGATGGCTTTGGCGCCGTTGCACAAAAAGTACCAAATTAAGCGAATCGTTGTGTCTACGTATCAGTCGATTACAGGAACGGGTGTGAAAGCTGTGAAACAACTCGAAAATGAATTCGCGGGAATAAGTGGTGAAATGGCTTACAAATACCAAATTCACAAAAATGCAATTCCGCAATGCGACGTTTTTGAAGACAACGGCTACACTAAAGAGGAAATGAAACTCGTTCGCGAAACACAGAAAATATTAAGCGATAATACGATTGCCGTAACTGCAACGGCCGTTCGAGTACCCGTTGTTGGCGGGCACTCTGAAGCGGTAAACGTAGCGTTCGAAAATGATTTTGAACTAGCGGATGTTCGAAAAATGCTTCAAGAAACGCCGGGCGTAACTTTAGTCGATAATATTCAAGAATTTGAATATCCGATGCCTTTGTTTGCGCAACACAAAGACGACGTATTTGTTGGACGTATTCGCCGCGATGAAAGCCAACCAAATACCCTAAACTTATGGATCGTTGCCGATAATTTGCGAAAAGGAGCAGCTACAAACACGATTCAAATAGCAGAATACTTGGTAGCTCATAAAATCGGACTTTAAGAATTCGGTATTTTTTTGTGAATTGAATTCGTAAATATTTAGTAATTTAGGAAACTGTTAATCATTTTCCCATTACGCTGGGTTAAACGCTAAAATGTTTATGCTATGAATTCACAATTCACTAAAATCGTTCGTATTTTTTTAGGTATCGTACTGTTATTTTCTGGAGCCAATAAATTCTTTGAAATAGTGCCAAATCCCGAGGCCGAATTTCTAGATTCGTTCGGCGAAGTGTCGTATTTGCTTACGTTTGTTGGTGCATTGGAAATTGCAATAGCTGTACTATTACTCGCAAAAAAATGGGTAGCTTTTAGCTTGATTTTGTTAGCACCAATTTCCATTAATATCTTGTTGTTTCATTTGTATGTGCATCCAAGCACAATAGCTCCAGCAGTAGTTATTGCGTTGTTTAACGCAATTTTAATCTATAAACACTGGCCACAGTATCGTCCGCTATTTATGTAGTTAGCGGCATTATATTTACTATTGAAGCCATTTTTATTAGAATAGTTTGACGAACAATTTCCAGTCACGGCATTCTTCATTTTGGTTGAGCTGCGTGCTGAAAGTGATTTTTAATCTCATTCGAGTAAATACGTTTTCTTTACTAACTTGCCGCTAAATTTTAAATCGTATGAAAATAGTGGCAATCTCTGTATTCTTAGGTCTTTCGTTCGCCTCGCTTGCGCAGAACAAAAGCGAATACCAATATCCGGATACGCGCCGGGGCTCAGAATCGGATGTGTATTTTGATTTAAAAGTCGAAGATCCTTATCGTTGGCTTGAAGACGATCGTTCCGACGAAACCGCAGCATGGGTAAAAGCTCAAAATGAAACTACCTCCAAATTCCTGAGTCGTGTTTCGTTTAAAGATGAAATTAGAATTGCGCTCGAAAAGAAAATGAACTACGAGAAAGTTTCAGCTCCATTCGTTCGCGGAAAATATACCTACTATTATAAAAACAACGGATTGCAAAACCAATCGGTACTTTTTCAAATCGACAAAAACGGAAATGAAAAAGTTTTCCTCGATCCAAACACTTTCGCTAAAGATGGAACCACGTCGCTCGGAGATGTATCTTTTTCCCCAGACGGAAGCCTAGTAGCCTATTCTATTTCTGAAGGTGGTAGCGATTGGCGAAAAATCCGTGTCATTGATGTTGAAACAGGAAAAGCAATCGGCAATGAATTAGCAGACGTTAAGTTTAGCGGCGTGTCATGGTATAAAAATGAAGGTTTTTATTACTCAAGCTACGACAAACCAAAAGGCAGTGAACTTTCGGCAAAAACCGATCAACACAAGCTCTATTACCACAAACTAAAAGAACCTCAGAGTAAAGATAAATTGATTTTTGGCGAAGAAATTAAACGACGTTATGTAGGTGGTTATGTTACCGAAGACCAGCGGTATTTGTTTATTTCAGCGGCAAATTCTACTTCCGGAAATGAGTTGTATTTCATTGATTTAAACAGCAAAGAGCGTAAAATCGTTTCCCTTCAATCGGGCTTCGATTACGACCTCGATGTTTTAGACACCGATGGAAATTATGCTATTGCAACCACAAATAAAGAAGCGCCAACGGTTCGAGTAGTTCGAATCGATTTACAAAATCCCACTAAACCTTGGAAAACAATTATCGAAGCAACCGAGAACGTACTTTCAGCATCAACGGGCGGTGGTTATATTTTTGCTTCCTATTTAAAAGATGCGAATACCGCAGTTTATAAACACGATTATTCAGGGAAATTGCTCGCAGAAATTGAATTGCCAGGTTTGGGTACAGCTTCCGGATTTGGTGCAAAAAAGAAAGAAACTACCTTATATTATTCCTTTACAAATTATATTACTCCAGGTGTAATCTATTTGCTTGATATCGAAACAGGTAAATCGCAACTTTTTAAAGCTCCAAAAGTGAACTTCGATTCTTCTAATTTTGTTTCTGAACAGGTTTTCTACACATCAAAAGACGGCGAAAAAATACCGATGACGATAACTTATCGAAAAGATTTATCGAGAGACGGAAATAATCCAACGATTCTCTATGGTTACGGCGGTTTCAACATTAGCCTAACACCGCAATTTTCGCCAACAGTTGCTGTATGGCTCGAGATGGGCGGCGTTTACGCTGTAGCCAATATTCGTGGTGGTGGCGAGTACGGTAAAAGATGGCACGATGCCGGACGACAGTTCAATAAGCAAAACGTATTCGATGATTTTATCGCCGCAGCCGAATACTTAGTTCAAGCAAAATATACTTCGCCCGATCGTTTGGCATTGCGCGGGGGTTCTAACGGTGGTTTGTTGGTAGGAGCTGTTATGACTCAGCGACCAGATGTTGCTAAAGTAGCCTTACCTGCGGTGGGCGTACTCGACATGTTGCGTTACCATACTTTTACCGCTGGCGCTGGCTGGGCGTACGACTACGGTACGGTTGCCGACAGTAAAGAAATGGCAACTTATCTTTTCAAATATTCGCCGGTACACAACGTACGGGCTGGTGTGCAATACCCTGCAACAATGATTTTAACCGGCGATCACGACGATCGCGTAGTGCCCGCACACAGTTTTAAATTTGCGGCCGAGTTACAATCAAAACAAACGGGCGAAAATCCAACACTAATTCGTATTGCAACCAACGCTGGTCACGGAGCTGGAACACCTTTAACAAAGGTAATAGACGAAACTACCGATGTGTACGCATTCATCCTTCACAATTTTGGATTTGAAAAAATGCCGCAATAGGAAAATTGAAAGAAATCTAACAACGAAACGCTGCTCTATTGGGCGGCGTTTTTTATTGCGAAAGCCTCGCCGGATCGTTCTTTAAATAATTACTTATCAAGTAATGTCCGAGGTAAATCAGCGGTGTTAGTAAAACAGCCAACGAAAGTTTAAACGTATAGCCTGTAAGTGCCGAGCTTATAAACGTATCAAAGTCGATTTTTCCAGGCAAGTAAAATGCAATTCCCAAAACCACAAACGAATCAATTAATTGTGAAATGACCGTCGAACCCGTACTGCGCAACCATATTTTCGATCCGCCGGTTTTCGATTTTACGAAATTGAAAATCGTTACGTCTATGAGTTGCGACAATAAAAATGCAGCAATACTTCCCACAATAATCCACATACTTTGGCCAAATACCGCGGTAAAAGCCTCGTCCGAAACCGGCGAAATTCCTTTGGCGGCCGGAACACTAATGGCAACAAACAACAAGATAAAGGCATAAACAATTAAACCCGCCGTGATAAACGATAGCTTTTGAACTCCTTGCTTGCCAAAATACTCGTTTATTAAATCGGTAGTTAAAAAAACAATCGGCCACGGAATAATTCCAATACTCATTACAAACGGACCGATTTCAATAAGCTTTCCGCCAATTAATTCCGCAACAACGGCATTGGTGATGAAAATTCCACACAGTATAACAAAAACTAAATCCTTTCTGGTTTTAAACATAAATCGGCTTTGTGTAAAGATATAATTAAAAAAGGAACCTGCTTAGCGAGTGTGTAAGACCAATGTAAATATCTGTATTTCAGAAATTAATTAATAATCCTTGTCTCGCTAAATTATCTATTCAAATGAATTACAACTCGCGTTCTGATACGTTCATCGTTAGTCCTAAACCCACCCAAACCTATTTTTCTGCTCTTTTTAAAAAAACAAGAGCGCGAATTTACGCCGCTGCCCCTTAAACCATTCCAAAACAATTGTTATATCCTTACGAAATCGAGATAGTTTAGCTAAATTTGCAGCCGAATTGTAATTCACTTCTATGAAACCAGATTTATTCCAAGCACCGGATTATTATTTGTTAGATGATTTATTGACTGAAGAACACAAACTCGTGCGCGATGCCGCTCGTGCTTGGGTTAAACGCGAAGTTTCTCCCATCATCGAAGATTATGCACAACGAGCCGAATTTCCGAAGCAAATCATTAAAGGTCTTGCCGAAATCGGCGGCTTCGGTCCGTATATCCCAGAAGAATATGGCGGCGCTGGTTTGGATCAGATTTCATACGGACTCATCATGCAGGAAATCGAACGCGGCGATTCAGGCGTGCGTTCTACCTCCTCCGTGCAATCATCGCTCGTAATGTATCCGATCTGGAAATACGGAAACGAAGAACAACGCCAAAAATACCTTCCAAAACTAGCTAGTGGCGAAATGATGGGCTGTTTCGGATTAACCGAGCCCGATTTTGGTTCGAATCCGGGCGGTATGGTCACTAATTTCAAAGATATGGGCGATCATTACCTGCTAAACGGTGCAAAACTTTGGATCTCTAACGCGCCGTTTGCCGACATCGCTGTTGTATGGGCGAAAAACGAAGAAGGTCGTATTCACGGCTTAATCGTAGAGCGCGGTATGGAAGGCTTCTCAACGCCAGAAACACACAACAAATGGTCGTTACGTGCTTCGGCTACGGGTGAGCTCATTTTTGCAGATGTAAAAGTTCCAAAAGAAAATTTGTTGCCAAATAAAAGTGGATTGGGTGCACCGCTAGGTTGTCTCGACTCAGCGCGCTACGGAATTGCTTGGGGTGCTATCGGTGCTGCTATGGATTGCTACGACACGGCCTTACGTTACGCTAAAGAACGTGTGCAGTTCGACAAACCTATCGCGGCCACACAATTGCAACAAAAGAAATTAGCCGAAATGATTACCGAAATCACCAAAGCACAATTGTTAACGTGGCGTTTGGGCGTATTGCGCAACGAAGGGCGCGCTACAACGGCTCAAATTTCGATGGCAAAACGCAACAACGTCGAAATGGCGGTAAACATCGCTCGCGAAGCACGTCAAATTCTAGGTGGTATGGGAATCACTGGCGAATACAGCATTATGCGTCACATGATGAACCTCGAATCGGTACTAACTTACGAAGGCACGCACGACATTCATTTGTTAATCACCGGATTAGACATCACAGGCCATTCAGCTTTCAAATAATAGAAATTCAAATTTCAAGTAAGAACGCGCTTTTTAAAGGCGCGTTTTTTTATGGTTGTAGGTTTTATTTGGGCGTATCGGCGGGAAATTTTTGGCAATCAACGAAACGTCCTTACGCCCGCCGTCGCGCTTTCCGTTCCAAAAAAAGGCGGCGCCTGCTTATTTTTCAATATTTAAAAATCGGCTTCTTTGAGTCGCCCATTTTTAAAAACAAAAATTGGGCAGGCGCCGCCTTTTGTTTTCACTGCAATCGCTTACGCAGAAAATTCGTTCAAACGTTTATTCTTCCGGCGCAAGCGCAACAGCCAAACCTTCAATCTCAGGCGTAATGTGTATTTGGCATCCTAAACGACTGTTGTCTTTTACGAAATTAGCCTCGCTAAGCATGGCCTCTTCTTCATCCGCCTTTTCGGGCAACGCTACATCGTTGAGGACATAACACTGGCACGAAGCGCACATGGCCATACCGCCGCAAATACCAATAGTTCCTTCGGGAGCCAATTCGTACGCACGAACAACTTCCATCAAATTCATATTCATATCGGTCGGAACAGCGAGTGTGTGGGTAACGCCGTCGCGATCGGTGATGTGTAAGGTAATTTCGTTTTCCATGCTCGTTCGAATTTAGTCGATGGCTTTAACAACGGCTTTTTCCGCTTCTTTTCGACTGCCGTCAAAGCCGTCGATTCCCGAAACGGTCGTGTATTTCATTACGTATTTCTTCCCCGGATTGAGTATTTGATACACACTTTGACACATTAACGTAGCTTCATGAAAACCGCACAAAATCAGTTTTAATTTGCCCGGATAGGTGTTTACATCGCCAATAGCATAAATACCTTTGATATTGGTTTGGTAATCGAGTGCATTGTTCACTTTTATCGCGTTCTTTTCAATTTCCAACCCCCAATTTGCTATGGGTCCGAGTTTGGGAGTAAGTCCAAACAAGGGAATGAGGTAATCACAAACAATGTTCCGCTGACTTCCGTTTTCGTCTATGGTAATCGATTCTAAGCCATCCGAACCGTGTAATTGCGCAACCTCGGCTGGAGTTATGAGTTTAATTTTACCTAAGTTTTTTAACTCTTGAACTTTCTCTACACTATCGAGCGCACCTCTAAATTCGTTACGTCGGTGAATAAGCGTTACTTCTTCGGCAACGTTTGCAAGAAAGATACTCCAATCCAAGGCCGAATCGCCACCTCCGGCAATTACTACTTTTTTGTCGCGAAATTTCTCTGGATTTTTCACGAAGTATTCGACACCTTTATTTTCGTAAAATTCGAGGTTTTCGAGTACGGGCTTGCGCGGTTCGAAACTACCCAAACCGCCAGCAATAGCAATGGCCTTGGCGTGGTGTTGGGTTCCGGCATCGGTGGTAACGATAAACGATCCGTCTTCTAATTTTTCGATGTTTTCAGCTTTTTCGCCTAGGGTAAAACCGGGTTGAAATTGCTTGATTTGCTCCATGAGGTTGGTCACCAAATCGCCCGCCAATACTTCGGGATAACCCGGAATATCGAAAATGGGTTTTTTGGGATACAACTCCGAAAGCTGCCCACCAATTTGCGGCAAGGCATCGATGAGGTGGCATTTTATTTTAAGCAAACCGGCTTCGAACACGGCGAATAAACCTGTGGGTCCGGCTCCGATGATAAGCAAATCCGTTTGAATCATGTTTCTTTTAAGCTACGTTATTGGGTTACGTATTTCGGTAACGTATTTGGGTGAGGGATTGAAGCGTAAATCCTGCTACGACGCAAGGAGTAGCAGATTGCAGCGGAAAGCCCGACCGCCCGGAGGTACGGAGGGTGGGCACCCCCAAAAAAATCAAGCACTAATATTAACAACCGTTTCAATTTGTGGCGCCCACTTTTTAATAGTGGTTTCAACACCAGCTTTGAGTGTCATTTGGTTTACACTGCAATGCGTGCACGCCCCTTCGAGCTTTACGGTTACGTGTTTGTCATCGTCAATGGAGATTAGTTTTATGTCGCCACCGTCGGAATTCAAAAAGGGTCTGATTTCCGCGAGTGCGCTTTCCACGCTGTTTTTTAGTTCTTCTGAGTTTTGTATTGCTGTCATGTTTGTGTTCTTTAAGAAGTTTTCTTAACCGCCGAGCAGCCTGCCATCGTTGTAATTTTAACGGCTTCGGTGGGTGGTAAATTTTCGTTTCTAAGAACGGTTTCTTCAACTACATTCTTAGTAATTTCTTCGTAAATGTACTCGACATGCGAGTCGGTTTGCAAAGCTGCAGGGCGACCGTAATCGCCGGCTTCGCGAATGCTTTGAATCAACGGTACTTCTCCGAGGAAACGCACGTCGAGATCGGCTGCTAAATTACGCGCACCGTCTTGTCCAAAGATATAGTATTTATTTTCAGGTAGTTCTGCTGGCGTAAAGTATGCCATGTTCTCAATAATTCCGAGAACGGGTACTTTAATGGCATCCGAAAGGAACATGGAAACACCTTTTTTGGCATCGGCAAGCGCCACGGCCTGCGGTGTACTTACCACCACGGCACCGGTGATAGGTAAGGCTTGCAGGATGGAAAGGTGAATGTCGCCGGTTCCGGGAGGCAAATCGATTAACAAGAAATCAAGTTCGCCCCAATTGGCATCAAAAATCATTTGATTTAAGGCTTTGGAAGCCATTGGGCCGCGCCAAATAACGGCTTGCGATGGCGAAGTAAAGAAACCAATGGACAATAATTTTACGCCGTAGGCTTCAATGGGTTTCATTTTCGAACGTCCGTCGACCTCAATCGAAATGGGTTTTTCATGTTCTACATCGAACATAATGGGCATGGATGGTCCGTAAATATCGGCGTCAAGAACTCCAACACGGAATCCCATTTTTGCTAAAGTTACCGCTAGGTTTGCCGTAACGGTCGATTTTCCAACACCACCTTTTCCACTAGCAACGGCAACGATGTTTGAAATACCGGGAAGTTGGTTTCCTTTTATCGGAGCTTGTGGCGTTTTTTCGGGCTGAACAACTTTGGTATTTACTTTCACGATAAGTTCTTCACCAAAGCGTTCGGTAAGAATTTTCTTGATGTCGTCCTCGGCGCGTTTGCGGATGTGCATGGCAGGCGAAGCAAGGGTTACATCGACTACCACTTCGTTGCCAAAAGTGAGTACGTTAGTTATGGCACCACTTTCTACCATGTTTTTTCCTTCTCCGGCAATGGTGATGGTTTCGAGTACGTTGAGTATTTCTTTTCTATCTAGTTTCATAAAGCATTGAACCGCACAAAGATACTTGTGCTTAGGGATTTAAACCAATTTGTTATTGAATTTCGTGGTGCTGCATTTTTCGTTGCGCAGCACTTTTTTGTCGATTTTTATATATAATGTAGCCAATAGCACCTACTAAAATGTAGGGAAATGCCATCAGATACACGATTCCGTCGTTTACTGCGGCGGCTTTTTTTGCGCCGTCTTCTGTTTCAAGAACCGCTCTGCACATAGCACATTGTGCTTGTGATGCGATACTGTTTAGAAATAAAAACAGGAAAATTAATTTAGTTCGCATAATAAGGTGAGATCATTAAATAAACGATAACGCCGGTTATTGCTACATACAGCCACATAGGGAAAGTAATTTTCGCAATGGCTTTGTGTCTAGCAAAGTTATTGGTGATGGCGCGCACATATGTTATCAATACAAATGGAATTATAATTACAGACAGCGCAATGTGCGTTAGTAGAATGAAATAATACACGTAACGAGTAAAACCAACGGATTGTACTTCAGCTTCAGAAAGCACTTGATCGTTATTTGTATCTCCAAATTTGGTGCTGTCGGCCGAGCTGTGGTAAGCTACATACATGGCTAAAAAGACCACCGAGCACGCAATAGCTGTTTTCATGAGCTTTTCGTGCATCGCTCGATTTCCGTTTTTAATAAAGTACACGGCTGCGATCAGTAATCCGGCTGTTAGTGCGTTAATTCCTGCGTAAATAGGAGGCAGAAATGTGAATGGCGCTACGTTAATACCAAAGTCGCTAAGTTTTACAGTAAAAAGCAAAGCAACTACTACAGGTATTGTAATAGACAAGATCGCAATCCAAATATTATATTTTTTTTCGGCAGCAGAAGTTTCCATATTAGTTTAAAAGCGTTTTAATGTCGGTTATCAAATCTTGAATAGCGTTATTCGACAGGCCGTCGTAATATACAATTGGGTTTCCGTAATCGTCGGTTCTACTCTTGATATTACCGTTTTTATCTACAAGCGCAAATAGTCCGGAGTGTTCAAATCCGCCGGCTACTTTGTCGTTCTGACCAGCATACAGATTAAATCCTTTCGTGGCAATTTTAAATGTGTATTCTTTATCTGCACGAACAAAGTTCCAGTTTTCGGAAGCTTTTAGTTCCGCAGCATGTTTTTTCAGTACTTCAAATGAGTCGTGCTCAGGATCAATAGTTACCGACACGATTTGAAAGTCTTTCCGATTAGCGAATGTACTATCGATTACCTTCATGTTTTTATTCATCACCGGACAAATCGTCGGACATTTGGTAAAGAAAAACTCAACGAGATAGACTTTATTTTGTAATGTTTTGTTCGAAATTTCTTGTTGCTTGTGGTTTAAAAACGAGAAACTGGGCACGGAACCGATCTTTAGTAAATCTGTTTTATCTTGATTGGTTTTAGCTACGTTTAGACGATCGTTTTTGACGATATCTTTATTTTGGAATCGATCTACAATTTTTGGTATTGCCCAGATTCCGAAAATCAGAATGATAAAAGCAATTCCGATGTATGATTTATTTTTCATTAGATTTCGCGTTTGGGCAGATTTTTTTTAAGTGCCGCTCGGTATTCGTAGATCAAGATTTTAAAATCGTCGAGCATTTCATTGTTCAACTCCGACGGGTGGAAGGTAGAATAGCCTTCTTTATACTCGTCGTCATCTTTTCTTCCGCGCAGATTTCGTTCTTTATCGATTAGAAAAACCTTGTCGGTTCCGGCATACGAATCAAGTTTTTCTGTAATCCCATAAGATTTGAAATATGCTTGAATTTCTTCCTTAGTCGCAAAAATAAATTTGTAGCCCGACAGATTTGTTGTTGGTTTTAAAGCCGCGAAAATGGCTTCCACTTCTGCTTTGGTTTCAATCGGACATACATAAACGAATTGCAAATCGTTGAATTCAAAATAGCGACGGTATATTTTTTCATTTAAGTTGAAGAAGTTTCCGCGATTTCGAAGCAACTGAGCACCCGGAAAGCCAATAACGGTGATTTTCTCCGTAAGCTTTACAGCAGGCTTGCCATTGGAATCCCAATTGGGCAATTCCGCAACTTGTGTGCGAAGTGTCGGTAATTTAGTAAAGCTATTAACCCCAGAAGCAAAAAACAAGTAAGCAACGATGGGTAAAATAAAAAGTGCGAAAAGAACTACATTTTTCTTCATTATCGACGAAGTTCAAGCGGTGTACAAAAATAAAAAAGGTATGCCAAAGCATACCTTTTTACATGATATAATATGTTGTTAAAAATTCCATTTAATTGTTGAATCTCTGAAGATTTCAAAAATGTAATTCGCTTCCACTAAAAGAATGAACAACAAATAAAGAACAAGGAAGATTACAGGTGCTACCACCGACCATCTTAAACTTGCCTTTTCGCCCTCAATGTGCATAAACGCCCATACAATGTAGTACGCTTTCACAATGGTTAGGATATAGAAAATCCAATTCAACAAGTTCATGCCAAGTAGGTGATTAAACACCAAACTTTCCGGTTTAACGATACCTAATGCTACTTCAACGGTTGTTACTATTGATAAAAGTGCAAAAACAAACCAAATTCTTTTTGTATTTGAAACGTGTTCGTGTGCCATTACTTAAAAATTTTAAACCAGATAAAATACGGTGAATACAAATACCCAAACTAAGTCAACGAAGTGCCAATAAAGACCTACTTTCTCAACCATTTCGTACGAACCTCTTCTTTCATAAGTCCCGAGCAAAACGTTGAAGAAAATAATGATGTTGATAATCACTCCAGAAAATACGTGGAATCCGTGGAAACCTGTAATGAAGAAAAAGAAATCAGCAAACAATCTGTTCCCGTATTCGTTGCGAACTAAATTCGCACCTTCCACTACAAACTTGCCGTTAGCCAGAATTTTCTCCGACTCTGCGCGATTCAAAATTTCTTTGTGCTTTGGTTTTTGCAATCCAGGCTGTAGCGCTTTATCGGCACGTTTTTCAGGTGTATCTTGATAAATCAACTCCGTGCGAACCAAAATATTTGGGTTTGCAGCAAAACCAGCTTGTACTTCTGCAAGCGAATAAGTTGGAAGTTCCGGCTCACTTAAAAACCAAAATCCTTTATCGCGACGCAAAGTCTCTCTTTCCTGAGGAAGCGATTGCGCTACTTCTGCCAAGGAAAGACGCTTGCCCGTGTTATCAACGAATTGAAGTAAACTTCCTCCTTTCGTTTCAACAGCTCCGTATTCTCCTTTGATGAAGTTTTTCCACTCCCAAGCTTGCGATCCAACGAATATTAAACCACCAATGATGGTCAAAAACATGTAAAAAGTAACTTTTTTCTTGTTCATCTGGTGGCCGGCATCAACTGCTAAAACCATAGTTACAGACGAGAAAATCAAGATAAAAGTCATCAAAGCTACATAGTACATTGGTGCTGTTACACCGTGCAAAAACGGGAAGTGTGTGAAAACTTCGTCGGCAATGGGCCAAGTTTCAATAAATTTAAATCTGGAAAATCCGTATGCCGCCAAGAATCCAGAAAAGGTTAAAGCATCCGAAACGATGAAAAACCACATCATCAATTT
Source organism: Pseudanabaena sp. UWO311 (assembly GCA_943371725.1). Taxonomy (GTDB): domain Bacteria; phylum Bacteroidota; class Bacteroidia; order Flavobacteriales; family Flavobacteriaceae; genus Flavobacterium. Next base: position 34,098 of record CALRVY020000005.1, read on the forward strand.
TCCGTAACTTGCTGACATTGGCTCATTTCCGCCGCCCCAAGTTTTCTGACCCACACTACCTGGTGTAGTTACTGTCGCATCCATATAAGAGTGTTAGATTTAAAGTTGTCAAATGTACGTTTTTTTCTTATTTGATGAAATACAAAAAGAAAAACAGATATAACCATAATAGGTCGAGGAAGTGCCAAAACATTGAACTTAGCTCAATACCCAAGTAATTTTGGGACGTGTATTTTCCGCGAAGCTGGTTTATAAGTGTGACAATCAGCGATAGTAGTCCGCCCGCTAAGTGTGCTAAGTGCACCATCACAAAGGCATACAAAAATTGTGACGTAATGTTGCTCGTGGGCCCAGTTAAAAACTGTCCTTTTGCAACCATCTCGTTAAATCCTTGAAATTGCTGACTCACAAACAAAATTCCCAAAGCCAATGTAGCCGCAAGAAAATAGGTTGTTTTTTTAATCTGATTTGCGGCAATGCTCTTTTTCGCAAACCAAAATGTAATCGAACTCAGCACAATAACAATCGTACTGTATAAAAATTGCGATGGCAACTCAACCGGTTTCCAATCCGGACGCGATTTACTGACAATAAAACCACTGGTAAGCCCGGCAAATACCATCACCATGCTAATAATCGCAAACCACAAAAGCAATTTTTTCGACCGTGCCGATTTCTCATCGTAAGTCAATTCATCTTTTTCCATTATCGTAAAAATTTATCAATAATATATATCAACTGAAGTATCGTAATATATCCAACACTAACCAACATTAGTTTTTTTGCCGACTTAGCCGTTCGTTCTTTATACAACTGAATCGCTGCATACAACATCCATAAACCGAGTAAAAAGGTTAATATGGCAGCCGGAATACTTAACGAAAAGGTCGAAAGCGGGGCTATATAAGGTAAAAACGCAGGCAATAAACTCGCAACAATCAACCAAATGGTGTACAAAATGGTTTGCATGGCTGTTGATTGGTCTCGCTTTCCGCTCGGAAGCATGTAACAACCTGCCTTTTCATAGTCTTCATACAAAAACCAACCAATAGCCCAAAAGTGCGGAAATTGCCAAAAGAATTGAATCAAAAATAAAGTGCCTGCTTCGATTCCAAAATGCCCCGTAGCCGCAACCCATCCCAACATAAACGGAATGGCGCCCGGAAATGCTCCCACAAAAACCGATAGCGGCGTTATGGTTTTCAAAGGCGTATAGGCACAGGTGTACAAAAAAATCGAAATAGCGCCAAACATAGCGGTTTTCTCATTTATCACATATAAAATGCTCAAACCGAGAATCGTCATTAAAGTGGCTATAATAAAAGCAGTTCTAACCGAAACACGACCCGAAGGAATCGGACGCTTTTTAGTGCGATCCATCAAAGCATCAAGGTCTTTTTCGATGATCTGATTGTAGGCATTACTCGCACCAACCATGCAGTAACCACCAATCGCTAAAAGCAGTAAGATGTAAAGATTTTGCACCGTAATCTCGTCGATGCCCAACAGAAAACCTGCAACACTAGAAAAAACGACACTTACAGCCAGTCCGGCTTTAGTAATCTCTTTAAAATCCACAAAAAGCGCTCTACCAGTTATGGTGCTTTGATTTTCGGCCTGTGTTTGCATGTTGGCGATCTAGACCCGCTAAGGGTGCGCAAAGATAAGTCAGCATTTTTAATAAATTCGAATAACAATTCGAAATAGTTCGTTAATAAGGGGTTCTATTTTTTGGGCGCACCGGCAAAACAAGTTGTGGAAATACATCCTTACGGTTTTGCCGTCCTGCTTTCGCTCATAGTCCTCGCGGCGTTTTTCGTGACCTCAAAACGCGCTGCGGGCTAATCCGCTCAATCAGTTGCGCAATTTCCGTCCGTACGATAAAAGTCTAATAATCAAAATACATATTAAACAAATCGGCTCGAATACCTATCGAAAACCAAGTGGTTTGCAACGAATTTACAGCTACTGTATCTGCTAACGGATTAGCGTTACGGACCATCAAATGAGCAAAGGCCTTTAAATTCGTAACCGGATTTACAATATATCCCGCTTGAAATTCACCAATAAAAATATCCGTTCTATTTCCTTGTCCAACTACTACATTGGTGTCAAAAGGTCGCGACGTATTATAGTTCTTGTACGGATCTCCTCCGTAATTAAACGAATCCGCTTCCGTATCAAAATCAAGTCCGCGGATGCCAAAATTAATTTTCGCTTCGGCAAAATAGCGTCCTTTTTGATAGCGCCCAATTAATACCAACTCCTCTAAATTCGCACCCCATTGATGACCCAACGACTGGTTATTGTGTGCGTAATTCGTAATCGGATCGCTGTGTTGATACACATACGGTCGCAAACGATTATACTCAGCTTGCAAATTCAGTCCTTTAATCTTAAATGCATCGAAATACTTTACACCCAATTGGTAGCCAAATTTATTTCGCCAACTTTTGTTTTGCTCCTGAATGTCTCCCAAAGCAAATTCGTCGAGAATAAACTGACCATAACCCGTGATGAAATTATTGAACTTATATTTTCCTGTTAATCCCAACACAGCATTTCCGCTCCTTGCCGACGAAGTGAATTCAACCGATCGGTAAAAAATAATCGGATTTATGAAATTGGAATCAAAGCCACGCCCGTTCGAATTGGTCCAGACCACCGATTCGAAAAAACCTAAATTCAATCGCTTCGAAACATTCCAACTCAAATAATGATTCGCCATAAATTTACTTGCGTACGTGCGCTCTTGTGTAACTTCCGGACGAACATCTTTTAAAAACAAGTACGTATTGGTGTACTTGATTTTCCAAAATTTGGTATTAATCTTTATAAACGGATAAGGCGAGGCGCCATCAGACATGAGCAAAGAACGATAGCCGTCTCCTAGAAAGTTACGCCCATAGCCCAATTGAAGATCGATGAATTTGTTAGGTGTTACGGTAATAATCGCTTCCGCAGAAGGAAAGTCGTAAGCATCATTTTTAAATCGCTTGGCAATTCCAACGCCGGGAATGATGGCCGGATCACCGCCAGAAGGCGCGATCGTTTCTGCGTAAGCGTTGTAAAATCCGGTAAATCGACCCTGACTTTCATAAACCGAGGTCGTAAAAACAATTGACTTGCCTAAACCGCCTTGCACTTGCACACCGCGCGTATTTTGGAAAGTAGATCGGTTTTCGAAATCGTTCGTTCGTCCCATTCGCAAATCCACAAACGGATTCACGGTAAACCAATAGTCTTCACCTTGAAATTCGAAAAAGTTTTCGTTCCACCATTTTCTTCCCCACCAACCTTTACGATCTTTTTTTAAAGCCACAGTCGCAGCGTTTATGTCGAAATACTGAGCTACTTCTGAATATGTAAAAGGTTTCGAACCCGTGTGATTATTACTGCCCACTTGGTTCATGGCTTTATCGAACCAACTGTAATAAAAGTGCGAAAACGGAATATTTAACTTGCTAGTAAACTGCGGATTGTTAAACGGAAGCGACTTCAAACTGTCGAGTTCCGGAGAAACTTTCCGCGCATCAAATCGATATTGTTCTTTAAGCTGTTCTTTGGTTGTTGGTGGAACAGCAGCTACAAAAGGCAGCGTAATTTTATACGTAAATTTCTGATAGGTTGGCTTTCCGTTACTAATTCCTGGCTTTAACGTGGGTAAAATTCCGAAAACGCGTTTCGCTTCTTGAATTAATTCGGGATAAACAGCGTCGGCAAAAAGCACTTGTACTTTTCCTTGAACGTCTACAGCAAATAAAACCGTTACTGTACCTCGATAATTGGCCGCTGTAATTTCAGCCGGAATCTGAAAATTATCGTTTACAAATGTTTGCAGTGTTTTATAAAAACAATCGTTCTGATTGGCTGTATCTAAACTATCACACGCCGGAAACAACGGTGTTCTTTCGAGTTGCTGCGCTTGCGAATAAAATAGAAAGACATTAATAAACAAGACAATCGCAAGGAAGTAATTTTTTTTCATCAGTAATCCGAAGTAATTTTTTCTTGATTAACCAACAACAAAGCTGCTGAGGTTCCAATTCGTTTAACGCCCATTTTGATAAACTGCTGCGCTTGTTCAAAAGTACGAATTCCGCCCGACGCTTTCACCGGCAATGGAAATCCGTTTTCTAGCAAAATAGAAATACTTTCTTTTGTGGCTCCACCAGACCTCTCGTTTGTAGTCTGAAAAAAGCCTGTCGATGTTTTGAGAAAAATTCGGTTCAGGTCGTTTTCATGGAAACGATCAACGCTATGTTGCTTAATCTTCGAAGCAATTCGAATCAGTTGTTCGCTATTGAAGGCCGCCGTTTCTAAAATAATCTTGATTGTTTTTCCCGCCGAAACAACCCAGTCGATTAGCTCGAAAATATCGTTATAAAACAGAGCCGTATCGTTTTCCAAAAAGGCGTGGTAGTTGCAAACTACGTCTAATTCTTCTGCGCCAAGCGAAATAGCTTCAAAGCAAGCCGTAATTTTCTCGGTCGTTGTTGCTGTTCCGAATGGAAAATCGACAACCGTTGCCAAAATGGGCTTCTGATTTTCTTTGGAAAAAAAGGAGGCAGCTGCAAGGAGTACCTCTGGATAAACTACCATTGCTTTTGCTTTTGCGAGCTTTACTTCTTTTAGAAAATCAGTTAAGGCAGTTTGGAATTCTTCGTTATTGGGAAAATCGGCTGGCT
>CALRVY020000006.1:0-37270 GCA_943371725.1 Pseudanabaena sp. UWO311
CAATAGTAAAAGTTTCGTCTATAAAGTCGTTTCGTTGATAAAGTACTCCAATTGCTCCTGTTTGGACAATGCTATTAGAAGGACGATCATGTGAAGTATTATGCTCCCATTTTCTGTAAGGTAAGGGACTTCCTGTTACTTTATCAAACCGCATTTTATGAGCTCTGTTTACAGCAACAGCACTAGGATATTTTTCTTTCATCTTAACAAGATTCTCTACGAGCTTAGAGTCGTAATACAAATCATCATCAACGGTTATTACCCAGTGATCAGGATAATCGCTGAAAGTATAGAAGTATTTTTTGTGTGACCTTAGGTCTTCCGCACAAAACTTAATAGTTAGTCCTCTTGAAATCAAATTGGTAAGCGAATCAGGAACTTTTTGATCAGGAAATTGAGATTGTGCAAGATATAATACAATTGCATCTGGCTTATAGGTTTGCCGCATAAGAAGCTCAATGACTACCCAGACGGTTTCAATTCGAGCCGGAAATGAAGTTAAGCTAACAACTACTTTTTGCTTCCTCGGAACGGTATTCAAACCAAAACCTCCTTGTTTTGCAGTTGTGGCTAAATGATTTACCCAAAAATGATCAAAAAAGCGTTTTAAGATTAATGCAAGCGACCTATTGACTATTTTACCTCCAATTCCTAAAACCTTTAAGGATGGAAGCCGAAAATAAAGCCTGTATAATTTATCCATTTTCTTGAAAAATAAAGTTTAAATATTTTTGCGTTACCGCCCCCGCATCTAATTGGTTTCCTATTTCAGATGCTCTTGCTCCTAATTGCTTGATTAAATTAGGATCATCTATTAGTTTTTGAATAGCATTACTTAATGCTTGTGCGGTCCGAGGAACAACTAAACCATTTACACCGTCTTTTATTAACTCTTGATACGGAATAGTATCAAAACAAATGACTGCCAATCCGGCCGACATGGCTTCTGCTAAAGCATTTGGAAAACCTTCGAGCACCGAAGGTAAAACATATATTTTCGCTTTTGCAAACTGATAATCAATATCTTTTTGTTCGCCAATTAATTCTATACGGTGAGCTAGTCCGTAATCGGCTATTCTTTGAACAACTTGTTCACGCTGCGGCCCGTCGCCAGCCAAGATCAGCTTATACTCCGAATTGTCAGCAATCAAACTAAAAGCATCGATAAGAATTAGCGGATCTTTTTCCCATGCAAATCGTCCAGCAAAGAGAATTATATTTTCTTTTGAAACATCGGGGTATACATTGACTTTTCGCACGGCATTTGGAATAATTCTAATATTTAATTTATTTCCAAAATGCGTTCTTTTATAATTGGCTGCAACTTGACTTTGCGCAATAAAACCACTCGATTTTGGATACAACCACTTTTTAAGCTTTTGAAGGTATTGTGGAAAAGCATAATCGGGGCTTGTACGATCTGAAATATAAACAGGAATTTGTTTGCCAAGTAGCGCTAGTATCACTAACGGATTAAAAACATCTCCAAAAGAAAGGACGGCGTTTGGATTTTCACGGACAACTGATCTACGAATAAACAAAATGAGTCTCGGATAAAACAAAAGTTTATTGAATAACCCGCCAGATCTTGATCCTTGAAATTCAATCACTTTTACTTGTTCTGACAATTCGTAAAACGCATGCCCTTTTAAACAAGAAATATAGGAAACTTGTAGTCCTTTTTTTATCGACTCGTTTGCAAGTACAGCGAGTGCACGTTCAATCCCACCCATTTTCCTCGAAGGAGCAACTATACAAATATGTGTGGTCTTTGTCATACTTATTTTTCTAATTTTTATCCTGAAACAAATTCAACAGCTGTTCACTGGAGATAAATTTAACATCTGGATAAGTTTTTAAAGCCCAAGACAAAACGAGTATTAACATCCTCAAAGACTTTTCTCTATTTCCTGGCATTAAACCGTCAACAAAGTTTATTCTATGCATTCCAAATACTGCAGGTTTTTGGTGTTTAAATGCAATACTGATGCTTTGCTTTGCCGCATTTACCCAATCAACTTTAGGGTAAACTGCAGGTTCAAACAACACATTACGAATCCAATATGTTTGCTTATTTTTGTTAATTTCTCCGTGATAATGCCATACTTTCTTGTACGAATTTTGTCCAAGTACGGGCTTTTGTTGAGTTTTAGAACTTTGGATACCAAAAACGCCTTTGGAATGAAAACAATCTTCAACAATCTCATTCCAAACATAGCAAGGTGCAATTGTAGTTCGAGATTTAAATCCGAATGATTCTTCAAACATAGAAAGTCCTTCGGAGATACCGAATTTAATATCTTCTAAATCAATACTGTCGTGAAAGTCGTACGTTGCTTGAACATTTCCTCGCTTCCCGTTTCTAGGAATGGAATCAACTGAAAAAACCTCCGAATCAAATCCCTTCAGAAAGGATTGATTGTTTGTTTGTAATTCAGCAAGCCATTGTTTGGCATTAAGGTGCTCCTTAGCGTGGAACTGCGGATAAATATACTTTGAATTGATTTGCTCTTTTAAAAGTTCAAAGACGTTTACTGAAGGAAAGTATCTCTGATAGGTTTGATTTGACGTTTCAAGTGAAAAACGGTCGAAATTATGCTCCCTAATTTTAATAAAATCGGGATTGCCCATGACGTAATTTGCCGTTATAATCGGATGATTGCCCTCAGTATCTTTCACCTGGTTTAAACTTTTTTGCAAAAAATAGAGATCATCCGCCGACTCCAAAGTATCGGTTGTAGAGAATGGATTAGACTTCGAAATGCATTTTTCTTGCAGCAGTTTTTCTCGAACATGTACATTTGGAATCCTAATTGCTCCCCAATCATCCGATTCAATAACGATATATCTCCCCGATAATTTTTTACCGGGAAAGTTCATAAGATGCTTTTTTAATGAGCTAAAGTTCATCGTTTACTGAGATCAGCGAGCATTTCTTCGGCGAGCTGTGCACTATTGAGAAATAAAACATCAGGATACTTTTTAGTTATAGCTTGGAGTATTTTATCTAAGTGCTTGAGTGTTGATTCGCGATTTTGTAATTCTATACCTCCAGAGAAATTAACTCTGTGAGAATTCATAACTGCGGGTTTTCCCCATCTAAATGCGGTTTCAATTTGTTGCATAACCGTATTAACCCAATCTTGATTTTGATTTCTACTTGGTTCGAAAACGACGTTTCGTCTCCAATATCGTTGACCTGCCTTATTTGCATCGCCCCAGAAACGATCGACCTTTTTCAGAGTACCGTTTGGTTGAGGCTCGAAAAACTGCCCCAATTGATTGATTTTTACTCCACTTGCATACATAATCTCATTTAAATCATCGGACTGTATTGAGCAACAAGCCGCAAACGAAACCGATCTGAAACCGAAAAGAGACTGAAACTTATCAAGTCCTTCTACAGCTGCATTATGAATAATTGCCTGATGTTCTTCGTTTTCGTGCCAATTTGTAGCCATGTAGGTCTTAACCAAATAATTGTCTTTGTGTCTGAAACCATATACAAGTTCCAAGTCGAACGCGGTATTTTCGATCACGCTGCCACTATTTATAGCTTGCATGTAAAAGCGCGGATTAATGTGCTCTCGAGCATGAAATTGCGGAAAGAGAAAATTATTAGTAATTCCGTCGTTCTTCCACATTTTTATAACTTGATCGTGGTTCGGGTATCTCAAGTAAGTGGCTTCGATGGGTTCATCGAAATAGTGTTTTTTATCCTCGCTTTTTATTTTTTTAAAATCGGGATTATAAAGTAATGTATTTGCAGTTATTGAAGGATGATTACCATTTTGATCTTTATACTTAGAAAGCAGGTCGAAAAGTGCCTCTAAATCTGAGTTGCTTTCAAGACAATCATATTTCAGAAAATAATTATCGCGTACGTCGGCTCCAGCTTTTATTAACTTCTCGATTGCATCTTTAGAGGGCACGCGAACACTACCCCAATCATCTGATTCGATAACAACAATTTTTTTATTGGTGCTCCAACCTCTCCAATTGACGTAGTTTGAAATTAGCTGTCTTTTAATTTTCTGTATCATCTTTTCTAGATTTAATGAATTTTGCCGGATTTCCTCCTATAATACTATACTCGGGAAAATTCTTGGTGACTACAGCCCCTGCTGCTATTATGGAACCTTTTTTGATGGTAATACCAGGCATGATAATAGCCCTCGACCCTATCCAAACATCATCTTCAATTACAACAGGAGGATATTTACGATAACCTTGTTTTGTCATAGGAATATCTATGCGCGAAAATTCGTGGTTTGAACTAAAAATTGTAACGTCCAGACCCATCATTACATGATCACCAATGATGATATTGTTTGGCACTTTTGCATTGATCCCGATACTAGAATTGTATCCAATTTCAATATTACGCCCATTTCCAAAAGAGGCTCCTTTGCCTACATTTACATTAGCTGCGCACTTCTTAAAAATAAGTTTTGCAATTGGTCGTTTGATACGTTCACAAAATCTTCCAACTAAAGGAGTCGTTGAATGTGGTAAATGTCTAAAAAAGAGATAGTACGAAACCAGAGCGAAGTAGGAAATTAATTTCATCTGTAAAGTATTTGTTATTCACTAATTGGAATAGGCCCGTAAATATTATGTAAAAACAAGCTTAGCGGATAAAGCAACCAATTACTAATATAATTTTCGAGCATTTTAATTGTTACGAACTTATAAAAAACGAATGAAACCACTAACAAGAAGAAAAGAAAGTTACGTTGTTGTAGCTGATAGCGACTATACAAGATTGCCAATAACAAAATGATAAATCCCATCAAAACATTTCGATATCTATCTCCGAATGAAGGAACGTTTATTGTAAATGAATTTATTGCAAAAATAACGAGTATCAGGTAGTATAGTTTATTTTCCTCTGTTGTTAGTTTTTTTACATATTTAAACCTACAAACCAAAAGATTTGCGAATAAAGTATAAAATAAAAGAGGTGCTCTGATGACTTGGAACCATTTTCGATCCCTCTCGGCTTCGGAAGTTACATAGGAATTTTTTGTGTATGCTCCATACTTATTCTCAAAATCACCTCCGAAAGATTGCAGGTAGTCAGTTAGTACAGACAAACCGCTCTGCGAAAAGACTGTACCGACAATTATGAGTCCGTATAAAACAAATTCGCTTTTTTTCTGCTTGTACATAATCTTGGAGAAATCAACAAAGAAAACTAAAATGACTAGCAAGATAAAAGCTTGATGCACAAATACAGTGGATAACAATAACCAATAGTACTTTCTATTCCTAAGAATCAAAATATTGTAGGCACTTGCTAGTAAAATCCAGTATGCTAAATAAAAGCGCCCATTGATCGCACGAATAAAAACCACATAAGCACCCACGAAACAAATAAGGATAATTGCTCCATAGTTCTTTTTTAGGGTGTTTTTTAAGTCGTATTCCTTAACTAGATTAGATAGAATGTTGTTCCATAAAAAAAAGAAAACTGCTGCAGTCAGGCAATAGCAATAGGCAATATTCGAGGTAAAACGTGAAACAATAAAAACATTTAATTCCATATAAATCTCGATACCTGCTCCTTCTTGACTAAAGACATTAAAGACTAAATAAGTTAGGAATTCAAAAAAATTGAGATTATCTACTAGATTGAATTTTTCTTCATAAAGTCTAATATCGCCTTGAGAATAGGGTACAAGGATGTAAGCGCAAAGCAGATAAAAGCAAAAAATTGCAAACTTACCGCCAGGATGCCGAAAATTCTGCAGAGCTTTAAATAAACCTAGCAGTGGGAAGATAAGTAATAATATGAGTAAGATTAGCGCCATTTCGAATAATTAGTTTTCAAAATACGACTCTGCTCTTCTGAACGAGTCTAAGTAATAAAGGATACCTATTACATTGCGTGTAATACGTTTAATAGCAGCTTTCTTATTATGATTAGTAATTACTCGATTGTATATAGAAAGATATCGATCAATTACTTTTTGATTCAAAATAAATCGTTCCTCTGCGTATGCTGAGATCATTTTACCGTATTGGAGACGACTAGATTCGTTATCTGCCAGTTCTAAAACTTCTTGCTCTACTTCTGTCCAAATGAGATTTGTCTGACTTCGAGGTGAAAAATTATTCTTAGCCAGCTCATCGATCGTTACTTGATTCACTAAGGCAGGTAAATCACTATTTTTATTTGGACAAAACAACACTTTCTTTTCTGCCGAAGCTTCCATAAGACCTCTACCAGTTGCTAACACAAAATCGGCTTGCGGTATAAATCTTGCTGCATTTTCGGTGTACTTCTTGTCGGTGATAAAAAAAACCGATACGTCTTTACTGCTTGCATAAGCTCTCAAATCTTCTAGAATCGAATTGGTCTCGTTTACACCGATGACAATTGTTCTTAGTTTCACACCACGATCTTTGAGAAATGCTGCTAGATTAATTGTTTGGCGCACAGATTCTTGATAGTGTTTACCTATCCGACAAATGCGAAGAAGTGTTAATTCATAACTACTTCGATCGACTTCAGGAGTTAATAACGGAGCGATATCAGCCGAACCTACATCAATTCTGACGCGGTTTGAAATCAAATTTAAATTGGCATCACGTAATCTCCGATTACTCTGATGAAAGCTTAAATTTTCATGACTAAACAATACAACATCAGGCGCATATTGAACCACTTTCTTATTTTCATTAGCACCACCGCATTTGGTATAGACAATAGGAATCCTTCTCAAAGCAGGCAGCAAAATTAGTATCAAATAACTTCCGCCGTCGTAACAGTGAACAACATTTATATTTTTCTCTCTAATAATTTTAGCAATGTGTTTGTTTAACACCCAAGGCCAATACCATTTCATTCTGAGTAAGCCTAAAAAGAGCGTACTTTCCTTTAATACAGGTGAAATCGTTTTTCCAATAGAAAGTATCGAAACCGCAATATTTGGCTGTTCATTTAAAAATTCTCCTATGGTTCTGCAGGACCGGTAGTGTCCGCCACTTGCTTTTCCATATGAAGACAGCACATTTAGTATATTGATGTTACGCATAATTTTTAGGTTTATATTTAATGGTTAGACTCTTTTGTGGGTAAAATTGTAATGAAATTAATTGTTGGGACTCAATAGCACTCGGGGTTTCAACTCATTTTTTTCTTCTAATTTCACTAAAAATCTGTGTATAATCATTAAAACTAAAGCTTAATATTTTTCTAATTGGAATTTTAACTTGTTTACTGTAAAAATGCAAAAACAAGAATGCAGCTGCGGTGTAGCTTATTGATGAAGCAATTGCTGCCCCATTTGCATTATATTTTGGGACGAAATAATAATTACAAAATAAATTAATTAAAAAAGCTGGTAACATAGCCTTAAGCGAGACCCAAGGTAAACCCTTACCAGCTAAATCCATATTCATAACTTTAAAGATATTCAGAAAGAATACCCCTGGAAGTAAAAGTCTCACAACATTTGCACTTTCGGCAAAAGCTGATCCAAAAAACAATTCGATTATTACGTCGGCAAATAAGGCAAAAAAGATGCATCCCATCAAAATTAATACGGAAGATACCCGAAGTAGATGTGCCACCTTTAAGCTAAAGGCATACCCATCATTTGATGCCGCACTTCGCGCAAAAACAATAGTTGACATCAGCATGGGAATTTGCCAAAGAAATTGGGTGAAATTCGCGGCTTTTGAATAGATTCCTGCATAATACGGACTGCTCCATTTATTGACAAGAATGACATCGAAGCTATAGTTGAGATTAATCACTAAAAGAGCAATAGCATAGGTTAACCCTAAGCGAAGCATTGTTTTTAAAAGCTCTGTATTTACTTGTAGTGAAAATGCTTTAAAAAATTTATTCTTTGTGAGCATCACTACAGTGATAAATAAAGGACCAAGTATAAGAGCCGTCATATAGCCCTCAATTCGCGGTTTTAGAATCAGCAATGCATACACTGACCCCAATAGCGTTAATATACTCGGTATCCAATTTATTTGGTTAAACTCTTTTATCTTATTCTTACCAAGAAAGTATCCCGAATTGTAAGTATTGTACAACGCAAAAGGTACTGGAATTAGTGCTAAAGCGATTTGTAAATTTGTATACTGTTCTTTTGCGAAAGCAAGTATCAAGAAATAGCAAATTACGACTGATAGTGACGCGCTGAGCAACCAGATTTGCACTATCGTTTTCTTGATCTCCTGTTCATCGAATTTTTTTTGACCTACAAGAAAGGTTGTTGCTTGTTGAACTCCCAGGGACCCTACTGTCATTAATAGGTTTGGAAATACTAGAAGAGCACTAATCAAACCATTATTTGCAGGACCTAAGGTTCGAGCGGTAAGTATAGACGTTCCTAGGCTAGCAGAAACCATGATAATTTTTGACGTGCCAATCCGTGAAAGATCTTTAAGAAATGATCGCATGCTTCATTGGTTTAATTACACAGGGAACGCCTGCTGCAATGGAATTGGGTGGAACATCAATATTTACGACTGCATTTGCAGCTACAACCGAATTTTCGCCGATAGTTATACCGCCAATAATTTTTGCACCTGCATATATTTTTACATTTCTTTCTACTGTGGGATAGTTTTTACCCAAGTTCGATTTACCATGGCTCCCCAGGGTAACGTTCTGCCAAATTCGAACTCCTTCTGCAATACAAGTTTTATTACCGATTACAATACCTATAGGATGTGCAAAAATTACACCTTGCCCGATCTTGGTATCGTAGGAAATATCGCAATTCCACCTATACATTTGCTTGTTTTTTAAAAATCGAGCGTAAAGCCTCAATAATGGGTTCCTGCTTTTAGAGAAGTACTGCCCGAGTCGTATATTGATCATTATTTTGAACGAATGACTAAAGCAAAGCGCAACGACAAGCTGCAAAAACGACCGTTTTTTTGGAGGTAATTCGCTATAAATTTCTCGTAGTAAACCCATTGTTTAATATTTATCAAAGGCAATTTCTCCTTAAAACAAAAACTAGTCTAAAACCAGCTGTCTGGTTTTACAGTTAATTAAATAATTCTTTGTTCAATTTCTAGCTCAACATCAAATTTTTCTCGAACCATATTTTTCGCATGTTTGATCACTTGCAATATATCTTCACCAGTCGCATTTCCGACGTTGATAATAAATCCTCCGTGCTTTTTAGATATCTCAGCACCACCAATTCGAAATCCTTTAAGTCCGAGTTCGTCCATCATTGGACCTACAAATCGGCCTGGCGGTCGCTTAAACACGCTGCCTGCATTCGGAAACTCTTTCGGTTGCTTTTCCCAACGAGCCGCTTTTACTCGTTCCATCTTTTCTTGGATTACCGATTTATCCCCTGGCTGCAATTGTAACCAAGCTCTTAGTACAACTTTACCTCCCTCTTCTTGAAAAATACTATTTCGATACCTATAATTAATTTCTTCTTTAGATACTTCTTTGATCTTTAAATCGACTAAATCTAAATAACGCACTTTGGTTAGCACATCCTTGATTTCTTCGCCACTGGCACCTGCATTCATTACAACAGCCCCCCCTATAGAGCTCGGAATATCATAGAAAATTTCAACTCCCGACAAGCTGTTTCCGAGAGCAAATTCGCTCAATGCGATTGTACTTGCGCCAGATTGACAAGCTACAATATTATCTTCGAGTACCTCTATTTTTGAATAAGTCTCACTAATAATTACAAAATCTTCATCATAATATTCTTTTGCTAAAATGATATTGTAACCACCTCCGATTATTATTTTTTTTGTTTCTGAATTTTCAAATACTTTGATAAAATCTTCCTCATTTTCCGGAAAAAAGGCTCTTTTACAAAAGGCTTTAATCTTGTAACTATTGTAGTTGGTAAGGTCGAAGTCAGAGTAAATCTTCATTGGTTACAGGTTTTTGACGAACTAAATTTTATTTTTGTGTACTTCTTATGAAACTACTTTAAAAGCGAAAGTTTATGCTCTAAATTTTCATATCCTCTGTAAATCTGCCAGTCGTCCTCAATGATAATTTGCTCGTCTGAGGTCATTCCTGCAAGTAGAAGCGCAATGCCTGCTCGTAGATCTAATGCTCTAACAGTACCTGAAGTTATTGGATTACCACCGTTAATTACTAACATATCACCTTCTACTCGCGAGGAAACTCCGATTTTAGCTAACTCGTCTGCATAGGCATATCTTCCTGGAAATCGCAGATCTACTATTTTAGTTTCTCCTTGTGACATTGCTCCATACACAGCGAACAAAGGCTGCATATCTGAGTTAATACCTGGATATGGTCCGGTACTGATTTCTACAGGATACGGCGTACCGCCTTTAACAATTAAACTTGAGTCTCCTTTATAAAATTTCATGCCACTTTCGCGTAAATAAACAAGCGGAACCTCAAGATGCTCATAAGGAAAATTCTCAATTTCAACTTCACCATTTGTAATTACTGAACCGATAGCCCACGTTAATGCTTCCATATTATCAGGAATAACGGCATGTTTAGTTCCTGATAATCCCTCAACACCCTCGATTTCGATACACTTCTGACCGAAAACTTTGATTTTAGCTCCCATCTTGTTGAGCATTTCAATCAAGTCCATGATTTCAGGTCTAATATGTGGATTGTATAAAGTGGTTTTACCAATTGCTAGCGATGCTGCAATTATCGTATTTTCAGTTGCACCTGTACTTCGTAGTGGTAAGTGAATTTCATTTGCTCGTAAGCGACCTTCCTTTGCCTTAGCACACAAATAATCGCCTTCTTCCCAGACCTCGGCACCCAAACGCTCGAGTAACATAACGTGTAAGTCGTACTTTCGTTCACCCAGTTTACATCCTCCTGGCAATGGAACTTTTCCTTCTCCATATCGTGAAGTAAGCGCCCCGAGAATTAGTAGTGTATTTCTAATTGAACGCTCATCCCAAATGAGTTGTGTTTTTATTTTGTCTTCACCTACCGAAATGGATACGGTGTCGCTAACAGCTTCAATATGTTTTCCCAAAGCAGTTAACATTTTCAGGTGAATTTGAACATCCAATAACCCATTCGGAAAGTTTGATAGATGCAAAGTTTCTTCCGTTAACAGTGATGCTGCAAGTAAACGGAGTGAGCTATTTTTTGCACCACTTATTTTAACATTTCCTCTTAGTCTTGTTTTAGAAACAATTAATGCCATATTGTTTGGTTTTACGATTATTTGACAATTTCTTGCAAGTAATCTATTTTAATTTTGAATTATTATTTTGCAAGTTATAAATTATACATTAACTAGTTTACTTATAATTTAGAACTATTTTTTATCAAATTCCATGTTTATTTTACTCACTTTGAATTTTCAAATTCTAATTATCTTTTTCAAAGTCATTCAAATATTTCTTTATTTTTTTCTCAACTAGCTGAGTTCCATCGTAACTTAAATGGTCGTCGTCGTAATACAGAATTTTCTTTGCCTTAGAAACTAATACACTGCCATTTTTTTCAAAGTCACTATAAACATCAATCACTTTTACATTCTTAAACTTCGTCACTCGTTCTAGAAGTACTTTATTAGACCTGAGTGTTTTCTCGGATTCTAACAAAGGTAAAAAACAACTATCTCTTTGAGGTTTAAATTCCAAATAGGCTAAATATTGAGCTGTATTTCGGTCTCCAATAACATCCACAACGGGAGGTTGGTTTATAATAATCACTTTCACTCCTAATTCCTGTGTATGAGCTAAGAGGTCGTCTAAATCTGCCCATTTTTCCGCATCCATAGAATCCCATCGACAAGATATTATAAGAAATTTAGGTAGCGATTGTTTTAGTGTCTGTAGAAAGGAATCAGCATACGCCGTGCGCTCTTCTCTGGTAAAACCTCTGCTGGATTGCTGTTTACTTTCATTTATCTTAAAAAAAGGAGGATTTCCTACTGCTGTAAAAAAGCTAATTCCCAAACCTTTGTAAGTGGCAATCTCATGCAATGTTTTTCCCCACATTGCACTATGAGAATCTCCCAACACAACGATATCTGGTTTTGCATTAGTGCCTTCAAAGTTAAGACCTCCGCTTTTGTAAGCATTTCTATACTTTTTGTCTCGTTGTGGGGCAAATACACCTAGTCGTTTACTTTTGTTTTCGTCGGAAAGCGGCGCTATTTTAGGGGTAATATCATATTGTAAACCGTAGAAAACTACTTGATCAAAATCTGATTTGTATTCTGTATTAACTGCGTACTTTAATGCAACTGCTACAGATACATTTGCAAGTAAAAGTCCCAAAACAACTTGCAGTCCACGCGCAGCTGTTCTCGTTTTTGTTTCTATAAAATAATAGGAAATCAGGGCAAATAGAGCAGTTAATAGCAAAGAAGCAACAATTGCCGTTTCTTCTGAAATCTGGTATTTTAGGTGCGATTTAAATAATACGATGATTGGCCAATGCCACAGATATAATGAATAAGAAAGTTTTCCGACAAAAACCATCGGACGTGCACTCAACATTTTTCCCAATCCTTGATTTGCGTCTGCAAAAATTATAATCAGAACTGTTCCTATTACAGGTAAAAACGATATTAAACTTATCCCGCCAGATGTGGTTAAAAAATACGATAAGGATATTAATACTAATCCTAACCACGCTAACGATTTAGCGATTACGGGTCGGATTTTTGCAGAATCATAAGAAATCGTTGCCAAAACGCCTCCGAATGCAAGTTCCCATGCTCTACTAGGAAGCATATAAAAAGTTAGGTCTGGATTTTTATAATATCCAAAAATATAGAGGACTAAACTAAAAAGAATAACTGCTGCTATTCCCTTGCGTGCCGATAAATTGAATTTATGCAAGAAGAACAAAAACAAAGGGAAAAACACATAAAATTGCTCCTCGAGGGAAAGCGACCAAGCGTGAAGAAAAGTAGATGACTCTGCCTTATTGCCCCAATAATCACCTAAACTAAAATAAGCATGAAAGTTTGCATAAGAGAAGATAGCTGATACAGCGTCTTTGACTAGGTAAACTAGATCGCCTTTAAAAATGAGCAATGGAAAAACAAGGAGTACAACAAGAACTAAAAATAACAACGCCGGCATTATTCGTTTAACACGGCGAATCCAGAATTCCTTAAGGGAAAAACTTCCTCTTTGAATGTCTTTAAGCAGTAGCGATGTGATTAAATAGCCTGATATAACAAAGAAAACATCAACACCATAGAAACCACCTTTTATAGCCGAGAAACCTAGGTGAAAAAATATCACTGGTAACACGGCAATGGTGCGCAATCCGTCGATTTCAGGTCTATATCGCAATGAGCTCATCTCGATTTTGCATTATGCGGTTGTTTCTAATTTTATAACTGATAATACTGCTTATACCATTCTACAAAATGATCTACACCAATATTTACAGGAGTCGAAGGCTTATATTGATAGTCTTTTTCCAAGTCCGAAGAATCGGCCCAGGTCTTTTCAACATCTCCAGGTTGCATCGGCAAGAAATTTTTCTCTGCTTCTACTCCAGTTATTTCTTCCAAAGCACTTATAAAGTCCATTAACTGAACTGGACTGCCGTTTCCTATATTATAAATTTTGTAGAGCTGATTATCCGACCGTTCTTTTGTAAGTGTGGCAACTACTCCAGCGACAATATCGTCGATATAAGTAAAATCTCTAGATAGCGCACCGTTGTTGAATACATTAATGGGTTTGCCTTTCAAAATGGCATCTGTAAATAAAAACATTGCCATATCTGGTCTTCCCCAAGGGCCGTAAACCGTGAAGAATCGTAAGCCAATTGTTTCAATTTTAAATAAATGCGAGTAGGTATGTGCAATAAGCTCGTTAGCTTTTTTAGAAGCGGCATACAAACTTATGGGATGATCGACATTATTCGTTGTTTTAAAAGGAACGTCATCGCTATTTCCGTAAACACTCGAACTACTAGCGTAAACCAACTTCCGAACGTTATGCTTCCTCATAGATTCGAGTAAATTGACGAATCCAACAATGTTGCTTTCTACGTAAACCTGCGGAGCTTCCAGGCTGTATCGCACCCCTGCCTGAGCTGCGAGATTGCAAACAATATCGAATTTTAATTCAAAAACGCTATCTAACGCATTTGCGTCTTCTAAGCCGATTTTTATAAATCGGAACGTTTCGTTATAAACTGTACTATTCAGTAATTGATTGTCGGTAACCTTATCGATTCCAAGTTGTTTCAACCTGTCATACTTCAAGGAGGTTTGGTAATAATCATTGATGTTATCCAAACCAACTACCTCATGCCCCAAGTCGAGTAATTGCTTACACAAATGAAAACCTATAAATCCGGCGGCACCAGTTACTAATATTCTCATTTTTTACTTTTTACTTGTTCTAGCCATATTCGATTCGACAAATACCAATCAATTGTTTTGCTAAGTCCTTCTTCAAAAGTTACCGAAGGTTTCCAACCTAGCTCGACATTTATTTTTGTTGCATCTATCGCATATCGAAAGTCGTGACCTGGGCGATCCGTAACGAACGTAATCAATTTTTCAGAAGTTCCTTCTGGATTTCCTAATTTTTGGTCGACTTGCTTACACAACAAACGAACAAGATCGATATTTTTCCATTCGTTAAACCCACCGATATTATAGGTTTCGGCAATTTTTCCTTTATGGAAGATCGTATCGATAGCAATAGCGTGATCGATTACGTACAACCAATCGCGGGTGTAATTACCATCACCATAAACGGGCAAATTCTTTTTATCTATACAATTTTGAATAAAGAGCGGGATCAACTTTTCTGGAAATTGATTTGGCCCGTAATTATTGGAACAATTTGAGATAACAAACGGCAATTTATATGTTTCTCCGTAGGCTCTGACAAAATGGTCGGAGCTAGCTTTTGACGCCGAGTATGGTGAATTCGGATCGTACGCAGTTTCTTCAGTAAAAAAGCCCGACTCACCCAAAGTTCCATACACCTCATCTGTGCTGATATGATAAAACAGTTTATTGCTAAAATCACTACCCCAATGTTTCTTTGCTGTATGTAAGAGGTTAACAGTTCCAACAACATTAGTAGTTACAAAGGAGAGTGGATCTGTAATGGACCGATCTACGTGAGATTCAGCAGCAAGATGGATTACTGAATCAAAGTTGTATTCCGAAAACAGCTGTTCTAGAACTTCCGCGTTTCGAATATCTGCAACCAAAAGTTTATAATTAGGTGCCGAGTCAATATCTTCCAAATTCGCAGGATTTCCAGCGTAAGTCAGCGCGTCTAAATTGTAAATGCTGTAGTTGGGATATTTTGTGACAAATAATCTTACTACATGCGAACCAATAAAGCCGCAACCTCCAGTAATGAGTATATTTCTTTTATTAGCTTCCAATTGCAAAATATTTAAAGCCAAATTCAATCAATTCGTGTTTCGATAAGATATTTCGTCCATCAAACACAAAGGCTGGTTTGGTAACTTGCTTGTATATTGTTTCCCAATCGTAGGTTTTAAACTCATCCCATTCTGTTAGAACTGCAATGGCGTGCGCAGCTTCAAAAAGGTTGTCGGTGTTTTTGTACACATGTACGCGATTTTCAATCACATCGGCATCTAAATCAGTATATAAAGTTAAATCTGATTTTATTTGTTTTTCGGATACTTGCGGATCATAAATGGCTAATTCAGCTTGCTCTTGAAGCAATAAATTGGCAACATAAATTGCCGCCGACTCGCGCGTGTCGTTGGTATCTTTTTTGAATGCCCAACCCAAGAAAATGATTTTCTTTCCTGAGATGGTGTTGTATAATTCGCGAACAATTTTTTTGGCGAATCGGTCTTTCTGGTGATCATTCATCAAAATCACCTGCTCCCAATAATCGGCTACTTCTGCCAAACCATAAGAACGTGCGATGTAAACCAGATTCAAAATATCTTTCTGAAAACAGGAACCACCAAAACCTACAGATGCATTTAAAAACTTGGGGCCAATTCTCGAATCCATTCCGATAGCGCGTGCCACTTCCGATACGTTTGCACCCGTTTTTTCGCACAACTCGGATATAGAATTAATCGAAGAAACACGTTGCGCGAGAAAGGCATTTGCTGTAAGCTTTGAAAGCTCAGAAGACCATAAATTAGTGGTTAAAATTTTATCTGAAGGAACCCAATTTGCATAAATATCAACTAAAGCTTGAATAGCTTCTTTTCCCTCAGTAGTTTGCTCACCACCAATTAAAACGCGATCAGGCTGTAATAAATCGGCTACAGCAGTTCCTTCGGCTAGAAACTCGGGATTTGATAGTACTTGAAATTGCACCCCGTTTCCAGTATTGTCTAGAATACTTTTTATAGCTTCTGCTGTTCTAACAGGAAGTGTCGATTTTTCGACAACAATTTTATTTGTAGTACTAACTGCAGCGATTTGACGCGCACAAAGTTCAATATATTTTAAATCAGCCGCTTGACCTTTGCCAGATCCATAGGTTTTTGTTGGCGTATTTACCGAAATAAAAATCATCTCTGCATTTTGGATGGCTTCTTCAACTTCTGTAGAAAAGAACAAATTCCGCCCGCGAGCCGCATCAACAATGTTATCTAATCCTGGCTCGTAGACAGGGAGCTGAGACAAATCGGCATCGTTCCATGCTGCAATTCGCGCCGCATTTAAATCGACAACTGTAACATTAACTTCCGGGCATTTTGCCGCTATTACTGCCATAGTGGGACCTCCAACGTATCCAGCTCCTATGCAACAAATATTTTTTATTTTCATAACTATAATCTTGCGTCTGCTTTGTTTCCTAAAATACCTTTCACATCGTAAATAATTCCATTCTGCGTTTTAAACGAATCAAAGTTTAAATCAGCAAATTCTTTGTGTGCAACTCCAAGAACAATCGCTTCATATTTATTACTCGGTAATTCGTTGAAAACTTTGAAATTATATTCGTGAGTTACTTCTTCTGGCGAAGCCCATGGATCGAAAATA
Organism: Pseudanabaena sp. UWO311; assembly: GCA_943371725.1. Lineage (GTDB taxonomy): Bacteria > Bacteroidota > Bacteroidia > Flavobacteriales > Flavobacteriaceae > Flavobacterium. Next base: position 16,947 of record CALRVY020000006.1, read on the forward strand.
TCTACAGATATGCCGTAATCTTCTAGAGCAGCAACAACATCAACTATCTTTGTATTTCTAACGTCTGGACAATTTTCTTTAAAAGTAATCCCTAACATTAACACTTTAGCAGAGTTAACAGTGATACCGCTTTTAATCATTAATTTTACAACTTGAGACGCCACGTACTCGCCCATACTATCATTTAAACGACGGCCCGCGAGGATAATCTCCGGATGGTATCCTAATTCTTGTGCTTTTTGAGCCAAATAATATGGGTCGACTCCAATGCAGTGCCCACCTACTAATCCGGGTTTAAAAGGAAGGAAGTTCCATTTAGTGCCTGCGGCTTCTAAAACATCGTGCGTATTAATTCCCAATAAATTGAATATTTTAGCCAATTCATTAACGAATGCGATATTAATATCTCGCTGCGAATTTTCGATCACTTTAGCCGCTTCGGCAACCTTAATGGTTGGTGCTAGGTGAGTACCCGCTGTGATAACGCTTTTGTATAGGTCATCCACAATTTTACCTATTTCAGGAGTTGAACCTGCTGTTACTTTCAGAATTTTTTCAACGGTATGTTCTTTATCTCCAGGATTGATACGCTCTGGACTATAGCCAGCGAAAAAATCTACATTAAATTTTAAACCACTAACGCGCTCCAAAACAGGAACGCATTCATCTTCTGTAACTCCAGGATAAACAGTAGATTCATAGATAACGATATCTCCTTTTTTCAACACCTTTCCAACAGTCTCAGAGGACTTATACAGCGGTGTTAAATCTGGGCGATTGTTTTTATCAACTGGAGTTGGCACCGTGACAACAAAAACGGTGCAATCTTTTATATCTCCTAGGTTAGCGGAGCAATGAAGCCCTGCACCTGAATGACTTTTAGGAACTAAAACTGATTTTAACAAATCTTCTTCAACTTCCAATGTTTTATCGAATCCAGAGTTTAGCTCAGCGATCCGTATTTCGTTAATATCGAATCCAACCACATTGTATTTTGTCGCGAATAGTCTCGCAAGTGGTAAACCTACATAGCCTAATCCGATTACTGCTATTTTCATGTTACTTTAAGTTTTCCCAATACCAATCTACTGCAATCTCAAGACCTTGTTGCAGTGAATACTTTGGATTGTAATTTAATAATTGTTTTGCTTTATCGATACTTGCTAAAGAATGTGGAATATCCCCGGCACGATTTGGTCCATGAACTACTTCTACATCGCCAATTCTCGTGTCTTTTTTAGCCAAAGCTTCTTTGAGGTACCGGACTAAATCATTCAAAGTGGTTCTATCACCAAAAGCCGTATTATAAACCGTATTTACAGCAGCTGGATTAGTAGTAGTTATTGCCAATTCGTTCATTTGAACGACATTATCAACGTAGGTAAAATCGCGACTAAAATTTCCATCACCATTAATAACCGGGCTTTCAAGTTTCATGAATTGCGTAACGAACTTTGGAATTACCGCAGCATACGCACCGTTTGGGTCTTGGCGCCGACCGAAGACGTTAAAATAGCGAAGACCAATTGTTTCGATCCCGTAAGTCCGACTAAAGATATCGGCATACAATTCGTTTACGTACTTAGTGATTGCGTAAGGAGAAAGTGGTTTGCCAATTTTATCTTCCACTTTTGGAAGCGCTTCTGAGTCACCGTAAGTTGATGAACTAGCTGCATATACGAATCGTTTAACGCCAGCATCACGGGCAGCTACGAGCATGTTGACAAAACCACCAACGTTTACATCATTACTTGTAATTGGGTCGTTTATCGAACGGGGTACCGAACCTAATGCTGCTTGATGTAACACATATTGACAACCTAAAACAGCCTTTTTGCAATCCTCTAAATTGCGGATATCGCCTTCGATAAATTCGAATTTAGGATTATCAATAAATTGATCTAGATTTTTTTTATGCCCTGTAGCTAAATTATCCAAGCAAACAACTTGATAACCTTGTAACAAAAAATGTTCGCATAAGTTTGAGCCAATAAAGCCGGCTCCACCTGTCACCAAAATTTTGGGTAGGTTAACTGACATAAGAGTCTGATTTTAATTTTTTTTCAGCGCAAATATAATCTATTAAATTTTAAGACTGTTTTAACTTACCGTTGGAATTTCGATTTTATTCGCTTAAATTGAATTTGCACTTTCCCCAAAAGGCCTTCTGGTTGGTCATCTTCATGATATCCGCTGGAATAATTCCCATAACCATAGCCGTAGCCATAGTTGTATCCGTAACCGTAGCCGTACTTCGCTTTGCTTTCAAAACCGTTTAAGATAATACTTATATTTGATAACTCACCGCGCTTCTGACGATTGTTTAGCAACGTGATCATATCTTTTTTGGTGAAGTTCTGACGAATAACATAAAGTGTAACATCTGCCATTGGTGACAGTTCTAGGGCATCAGATACCAAACCTACTGGCGGAGTATCCAAAACAATATAGTCGTACTTCGATTTAAGCTCGATCAATAAAGTGGTCATGGCATCGCTCATAATCAACTCGGCAGGATTCGGAGGATTTGCGCCCGAGGTAATAACATCTAAATATCCGATATGAGTTTTTTGAATTACCTCATCGAGTGTTTTAGCTCCAATTAAGTAGTCAACAACTCCAGTATCATTTGAAAGTTTAAAATCATCAAATAATTTAGGTTTTCTCAAATCAAGACCAACAATAACGGTCTTCTTTTCACTAAGAGCAAAAACAGTTGCAATATTTATCGAACAAAATGTCTTTCCCTCGCCACCAATAGAAGATGTTATCATCAATGTTTTAGCCCCCGATAAGTTTTGTTTTTTATACAAAAATTGCAACGAGGAACGTATTGCCCGGAACGATTCGGAAAGCGCTGATTTAGGACGTTCGAAAACACTTAAATTACTATCATTCTTTTTCTTTCCAACAACACCTATCAAGGGTATAGTGGTTAATTTGGCAACATCGTCGGTGTTCTGAATCGAATTGTTAATGAAGAAGATTCCAAAAACAGCTAACAACGGAATTATAAACCCAAGAAATAATGCCAATACATAATTGACGCTCGTTTTCGGACCTATAAGCCCTCCCCCTACATCCTTTGCTGTATCAATGAAGCGAATATCCGAGACATTAGCTGCTTTTACAATGTTTGCTTCTGTACGCTTTTGCAGAAACGTTGTATAAATTTCATTACCTAAATCAAACTTTCTTTGAATTTTTAAATAATCTTGCTTGTCTTCTGGAATTTGTTGAAGCTCTGATTCTACTTGATTTAATTTTGCATTTACGATGTTCAAATCGTAGTTCAAACCCGAACGTGCTGTTAAAATATTCTCTAGTAGTACATTTTTCACCGCTGAAATTTCTACATCGAAATCGCTATACATTTTTTCGCTTTTTACCGAAAACTGCATTTGAGCGCGTCTGACTGAAAGTGTAATCAATTTAGACACATTCACTACAATATTAGGATCATCAATACCAACCACAGATGGCGATGGAAGTTTAGAATAATCAACGCTCTTTTTTAGGTAACTCGAGAGGTTATTCAAATACGCCATTTTCCGTTGAATCAAATCCTTGTCGGCATCTAACTCCGACAATCTGTTACTGATTTGCGTACCACCAAGTTCTAACTCGGCTATATTTTTATTGCGTCCAAAGTCTTTCAATTCATCGGTAGTTTTACGTAGCGATTCCTCCATGGCAATCATCGTACTATCAATGAAATTTATTGTATTTGTTGCAAATTGGTTTTTCGCGGCAAGCTGCGCCTCCTTCAAAATTTGAACGGTAGTATTCAAATAATCTACCATTCGAGCCTTATTGTTTCCTTGTAAACTGAGTTTTAGAATCGATCCTCCTTTAGCATCAGGCTCAACCGAAATACCTTGGTATCCGCCAACAACGCCATCAAAGTTCGAAAAACTTACAAAATACTCCTTCCCAACAAAGTTGCCAGACATATCGGAAATATCTAAAGTCCAATTCAAGAAAGGTAACTTTACAGCGGTTCCTACTTTAAATCTTCTTTTAAATGTTCCAGAAGGCACCTCAACATCGGTGCTTGAGTTATTCATATAAATATAAGCTCCTGCTCTCGACCCTTCGAATGGAATACTTATTTCATAGGTATCTGCACTAACGAACTTTAAAACGATTTCTCGATCGGCTAATTGTGGTTTCTCCTTATCGATGGTAAGTTTAAAAGGAACATAACCGTAAACATCAACTTTGTTGTACTTTCCTTGTTCTCTGTAATTAATATAAAAATCAAGCTTCTTGACCACCAATTCATTGTGCGCCCGCGACTTCAGTAAAGAAACTACAGTTTGTACTTGATCACTGGTTCCGCCCCAATTAAATACCAAACTGGTATTTGAAGTAAAGAACGGATTGCTTTCTTCCTTTACCGAAATGGTAGTATCTACGGCATAGATCTTTTCTTTTCGGATATTAACCTGATACGCCCAAGTAAACGCAATTGTCCAACTCAACAAAAACCACTTCCAATAACTTAAGGTCTTGATTAAAAAACCTTTAAAATCAAAACTAATTTGTTGTGTATCGGTAGAACCAAAATCAGACTGATCAATCATCTTTAATTTCGTGCTAAAATAAATACCGTTGTTAGTAGTGTTAGAACGGTAAATATGGAGGTTAATGATTCTAAACCTGTTTTACCCGTACCCCATGTTTTTTGCGGCAAAGGCTTTACATAAATATAATCATTCGGTTGTAGGTAAAAATAAGGAGATTGTAGCGCGTTTATATCGGTCAAATCAATAGTGTGTAACTCCATTCCCGTAGGATACTGACGCATGATTACAACATTTTTTCGATCGCCAGTTGTTGTTATATCGCCAGCATTCGCTAATGCTTCAAGAATATTTCCGCGCTCTTGATACAAAACTACTGTTCCGGGAGCTCCCACTTCCCCGTTTACGGTGATGCGCAAGCCTGCTAGTTTCACGGTAACAAAAATATTTGCCTTTTCTGTAAAATATTTATCTAGCAGTTCTTTTTCAATCTTTACTCGAGTTTCTTCTAAAGTTAAACCAAGGACGCTAACATTTCCTACTATCGGAATCCGAATATTTCCCTGTTGATCAACCGGAAAACCATTGAAATAAACACCTTGTTCACTCATACTAGCTGCACCGCCTTGAGTTTCGTTTTGCTGAAAAATAGCAACCAATTCCGGATTTACCGCTTTTATATTAACCGTAAGAATGTCGTTACTCTGAAGTCGGTACGCTTTATCATTCATCTGATTTACTGGATTTGAAACCGAATTCTCCGTCTTCTGCAAGTATACCAAATCCTTAACTGGAATACACGATTGCAAACACAAGAAAATAACGAGAAGAAATAAAACGCGCATGAATGAGTCTTTAGCGAACAAATATAAAAGGATTAACACAGATTAAAAATTATTCCCATGGAAGCTTTTGCGCATCATACGAATAAAATGGCAAATTGGTTCACATTACGAAAATCAGCTGCGCAAACTGTCCTCGAACGGAACCCGATGCAAAATACTGCGACCCAACGTTACCTCATCGGCAAATTCCAACTGATCGCCAACCGAAATGCCTCGCGCAATCGTTGACGTCTTTAATTCAAAGCTCTTGATCTGATTGTAGATATAGAAATTCGTCGTATCGCCTTCCATAGTAGCACTTAACGCAAATATCAACTCACTTACCGAGCCCAAACGCACTTTCTCTACTAAACTTGAAATCTTCAACTGACTAGGCCCTACTCCATCCATTGGCGAAATCTTTCCGCCTAAAACGTGGTATATTCCCTGAAATTGTCCCGTATTTTCAATGGCCATTACGTCTCGAATGTCTTCAACCACACAAATAATTCCCTGATTACGCTTCGGATTAGCACAAATCTCACATAAAACCTCATCCGAAATATTATGGCAACTTTCACACAATTTCACTTCCGTCCGCAAACGTAATAACGCGGTAGTTAATGCAATAGTCTCCTCTTCAGGTCTGCGCAACAACTGCAAGACTAAACGTAAAGCTGTGCGCTTTCCAATTCCAGGTAAGCCCGCCATTTCGCGAACTGCCTGCTCCAATAACTTCGAAGAAAATTCCATAGCGCAAAAATAAGCCAATAAACTGCATTTTTAGCAGCTTGAAATTCCACAAAAAAACCGATACTTGTAACTATTTTTAACGCCATCATGACACCAACGACCATTTTACTGCTCATTACTATTTACTTCGGACTCCTGTTTGCCATTTCATACTTCGTTAGTAAAAACGATCAAAGCAACGACAGTTTTTTCACCGCTAATCGTAATTCAAAATGGTATCTCGTGGCATTCGGAATGATTGGTACTGCACTTTCTGGCGTCACATTTATAAGCGTTCCCGGTCAAGTGGGTAATCCCGACATTCAATTCAAGTATTTTCAATTTGTTCTCGGAAACGCTATCGGATTTATCATTATTGCAAAACTGTTACTGCCGCTTTATTACCGCCTCCAAGTAGTATCTATTTACAGTTATATCGAACAACGACTCGGAACTGTTTCCTACAAAACTGCCGCCTCATTTTTTCTAATTAGTCGCACAATCGGATCGGCTGCACGACTGTATTTAGTGGTTCTCGTTTTGCAACGCTACGTTTTCGACGCATTCGGCGTGCCTTTTGCTGCCACAGTTTTAGGTTCACTCCTACTCATTTTTGCCTACACGTATCGCGGCGGTTTAAAAACCATTATTCTAACCGACACGTTACAGACTTTATTTCTAGTTTCATCGGTCATTCTAACTATTATTTTTATTTGTCAAAGTCTCGATTTATCTGCAACCGAAGCCTTCGAAACAGTAAAAAACAGCAGCTATTCTAAAATCTTCTTTTTTGAAGACTGGCTCAAATCCACCTACTTTTTCAAACAAATCATCGGTGGAATATTCGTCACTTTAGCGATGGTAGGACTCGACCAAGATTTAATGCAGAAAAATTTGAGCTGTAAAAATATTGGCGAAGCACAAAAAAACATGTTCACTTTTACAGCGATTTTCGTTTGCATCAACCTCTTTTTCCTAAGTGTTGGCGCACTTTTATATTTATATGCCGAGAAAAATGGCGTTAGTATTCCAGTCGATTTAGCTACTGGAAAACCACGAACCGACCTCCTTTTCCCAGAAATTGCTTTTAACCATTTAAGCATCGTGCCCGCTATCGTATTTTTACTCGGGCTCACGGCAGCGACATTCGCAACCACAGATTCAGCACTAACAGCATTAACAACTTCTTTCTGCATCGACTTTTTGAACATGGACAAAACCGTTGCCGGAAAAAATAGCGTGGCCACCCGACACTGGGTGCATATTGGCTTTTCTATGCTCATGTTTGTAGTTATCTTGTTTATTTACAGCTTTAACGACGATTCAGTAGTAAGCTTAATTTTCAAAATAGCAGCGTTCACCTACGGACCTTTATTGGGTTTATATAGCTTCGGATTATTCGTAAAAAACCGCGTTGTTACCGATAAACTAACACCTGTTGTTTGCGTTTTAGCGGTTCTAGCAACATACGTTATCTCAAGTAACAGTACACTTTTATTTGGCGCCTACGAATTTGCCGAAGAACTCATCATCGTCAACGGATTACTAACCTTATTCGGATTACTTGCAGTTAGTAAACGAATTCCAAAAACAGCAGCAGCGAAGTAATTCGAATCTCAAAATAATCGTATATTTTTTTATTTGGGCGCGCCGGCAAACAAATCGTCGCTTCGCAAAAAAAGTGCTCGCCGTCATGTGTTCCGCTATATCTTTTTGGCAAAACATTTGTGGAAGTTCTTGATCGCCAAAAAGGATGCCGCTTCACCCATTCGCGCGGGAAAGTTCGAAAAGCGAAAAAATTTAAAAAAGAAAAAAAGAGAAAAAGCAAAAAAAGGAAATAAAAGAGTGAAAAAATGGAGAAATTTCCTCTTTGCGAACTTTGCGTAAATCTTTGCGAACTTTGCGGTCAAACCTTTCACGAGCTCAGGCATCAACGATATGTGGGGTCGGGCGGGAAAATGATACGTAAAGTGGTGAACGTCACGATTCCGATAGCTATCGGAACTAGCTTCTAAGAGTGTCACAATGTTTCACGAAGTTTTTCACAATGTACACAACGTCGCTTTCGACACGTTCAGGCTTCGAGGATACTTGGCTTCGGGCGGGAAAAATGATACGTCAAGTGGTGAACGCATCAAAATCTTAATACTTAATACTCCAATCTTAATACCGCTCTAAAAATATGCGGAAAACCCGTAATCGTATGTCGGTTTTTTTCGGGAACTTCGTCTCGATGGGGGCGGGAGGGATGGGGAGCGATTCCCACGTACGAAATTCCCAGAAATAAATTTTACGGAAAAACCGCATATTTCAAAAATTTTGAAATTTCGAAATTTCGAGATGAAAAGATTTAAGGAGCACAATGTTTCACGAAGTTTTTCACAATGCACACAACGCCGCCTTCGAAAAACTCAGGCATCAACGACATGTGGGGTCGTGCGGAAAAATGATACGTCAAGTGGTGAACTCATCAAAATCTTAATACTTAATACTCCAATCTTAATACCGCTCTAAAAGTATGCGGAAAAACCGTAATCGTATTTCGGTTTTTTTCGGGAACTTCGTCTCGATTGGGTAAGCTCCCCTTTAAAACGAACTGTTTAAAAGTAGAAAATAGGAAATATTTATTTTCCTGACTTTATCCCAACAAAAAAGCCACTCATTTCTGAATGGCTTAACTTGGAAGCGGGAACAGGACTCGAACCTGTGTCCGCCTAAGCGGATAAGAGCCCGCAAATTTTTCCAAATAAAAAACCTCAGCTTTCACTGAGGTTTACTTCGTAGCGGGAACAGGACTCGAACCTGTGTCCGCCTAGGCGGATAAGAGCCCACGAGCATAAAATAAAAAACTCCAATCTTTCGATTGGAGTTTGACTTCGTAGCGGGAACAGGACTCGAACCTGTGACCTTCGGGTTATGAGCCCGACGAGCTGCCTACTGCTCTATCCCGCGATGTTGACTGCAAAGATACAGCTGTTTATTTCCTAAATGCAAGTTTTTTTACAAATATTTTAGAATGTGCTCACAGCCAGTTAATCGCGAGGCAATTTTAAAGCAATTTTAAGCGGGTTCGACCGGCAAAGCTCGTAATTCTTTACCGTTTGCTCCCATTCTTTTAAAGCTGAAGTGCCAAACTTAGGAACCAACTGATAAGCGATCGCAAAAGTGAAGCGGTCTTTAGGTTTGTACGAAAACAGATAATGTGCGCCTAAACGATCGTCTCCCGAATATAAAATCAAATCCTTTGGATTTTCGTACGGAAAAAATACGGTTTTAAATAAGCTCTGTTCACCTAAGCGTTGTTGCAAATGATGGTAACGTGTATCTGTTGTTGTGTTACGTACCAAATCCGATCCCTCGGCTACAATAGCATAACCAAGCGCTTTTGAAGGCTCAGTCATAAAAACGTCGACATAGGTAAACAAAGCACCTTTATCAATCATGATTCGTTTAATCTCGCCAATCTTTTGCGAACCCCATATTGGATAATGCAACAAAAAAACAGTGCGCAACGGACCGTTGGCCAAGACTTCTAATTTCTCCATTTTTTCGGCATACTCTAAAACGCCTTTGTTTAAAACTACTGTTGCGCCTAAACCTAACGTATGTTCCCGATTTGAAACTAAACTCTGAAACGGTAAATCTTTACCTTTCAAACGCTTTAGCATGCTTTCTAGTGCTTGTGCAGATGGCTTTACACCAAACTCAAAAATGGCAGGCTTAGTTTTACTTTGCTCGGGAGTTCGATAAACAAGCGTTTCATTCTCCCAATAAATGTAACCCTGATGTTTAAAAACAGCTGATTTTACTTCTGAAAGCGAAGGAACTCGCAAACTATCTATAACTATGTCGTATGATAAAACTGAACCCGCAGGAATCATGACATGCAAAAGTACTTGATCGTCGATACCGTCAAAATCAGAGTCGTACCATTGTGTTGGCAAATAACTATCTGTTCCTTCTCGTTTTATACGAAAAGCCTTCCGAGCATGCTTTTTGACAGTTGAATGCAATAAATCTTTCTGAATGGCAATAACCTCTGAACGATCGATATTCAAATCGTTTGTAACAGTTAACTTTTGAAAAATTTGCCCATTACTTGGATACACAACGAAAAGACAAGAAAAAATCATCCCAAGTAGATGCATGCCAATCCTATTTTTTTCTCTGAAATTTGTCGAGCAAGTCATTTTCTATAAAAAGATTGTACTTTTAGAATGTCAAAAGTAAGGATTGCAGCATTGCAAGTAGCGAATTGTATGTGCTAAATTACTTGGATTGTATTGGTGAAAAACTTTCAAAAATCAATTTCTTGAAAAATAACGAACTATTTTTGAGTGACGCTTTTTCAGATGCGCAAGTATCGGCTTATTACAGCAATTTCTCAGAATCTGATTTTCAAGATTCTGAACTTGTCACGCACCTAAAACTAATTTTCGCTTTGCAGTGCCCAGTTCTCTTAGCTTGGGGCGAAAAACCAACTTACTTTCCAAATGCCGAATTACTCCGATGGACCGGGTCGGAAATCGACTTTAACGTCTTAAAAACATCACTTGAATCAGACGCACCGATTTTAGTAGCCGGTGATCGAGTTATTCTTTGCCATTGTAAATCGTTAAATGGTCACACATCCGAATTTCAAAAAGTGGTCGTTACTTGCAAAGAAGAAACGGAAAGAGCTTCGCAGTTGTCGTATAATAGTTCCTCTATTTTAGACAAATTGCCAGTAGCAGCGTGCATTTTCACATCCAAAAAACTCATTATTTCGGCAGCAAACGAAACGATGTTGGCTTATTGGGATGTTGATGCAGTGCAAATCGGAAAACCACTTGAGGAAGTACTTCCGATTCTTAAAGACCAACCCTTTATTTCGCTGTTGCAGAATATTTTCGAAACGGGCGAATCGTATACTAGCTTGGAAGCTCCGGCACGATTAACACGCAACGGCGTCGAACAGATTTTATACTTTGATTTTACCTACGTTCCGCTAAAAGATGAAACAGGGCTAGTTTACGCCATTTTAAATGTTGCTACCGATGTAACGGCACGTGTTCAATTACACAAAAAAGTAAAAGCCGAACAAAAACAGTTTTTAGACCTTTTTGAAAATGCCGCCGTTGCTGTTGCCGTTTTAGATAAAAACTTAGTATTCGAAAAAGCAAATCCGTTTTATCTTTCATTAGTAAACCGAACTGCCAATCAGCTGATAAACAAACCCTTGTTAGAAGCCATTCCTGAAATAAAAGGACAAGGTTTCGACGATTTGCTTCACGAAGTAATAAAAACAGGGAAACCATACGCTGCACAAGCCGTTAAAGCCGAAATTACTAAAAATGAAAAGCTACAAACCATTTATGTTGACCTGACCTTTCAGCCGCTAATCCTTGAAACGGGCGAAATTGAGGGTGTGTTTGTTATTGCCACAGACGTAACGCAAACGGTTGTTGTAGGCGCAGATAACAGAAGTAAAGAAGCTACTTTACAAAGCATCCTTGAAAATGCAGCGGCCGGAATTTCTCTATTCGTTGGTAGAGAACTGGTAATTGAACTCCCAAATCGAAAAATTATAGAATTACTTGGAAAAGGTCCGGATGTGGCAGGCAAAAAACTTACCGATGTTATGCCCGAACTTCTAACTGAAAACCAGTCGATTGTAGGGATTTTACACCAGGTTTTCGACACAGGAATTCCGTATGCAACCCAAGATTCGATGGTAAAAATCGTGCACGACGGCATTCTTTATGAAAAGTATTACAACTTTACCTATACCCCACTTTTCGACGACAACCACGAAGTGTATGCTGTTTTGCAAGTTGCCATTGAAGTTACCGAAAGTGTGCTTACGCGTAAAAAAATTCTGGAAGCTCAAACAGCATTAGAACAAGCAGTTGATCTGGCGCAACTGGCTACTTGGCAATACGACTTTAAATCGAGTACGCTAACTGGAAACAGACGATTTACGGATTGGTTTCAAAATGTAGATTCGGCAGATGCAGATTATTTGGAATTCAAAAACTTCCTTCAAGAAATTGCATTACATCCCGAAAAAATCAACGACAAAACGGCTTTCAGAGATGAACGTGTGAAGATTGATCCTGAAACTGGTAAAAAGCAAATCATAGTTTCTGCCGTTCAAATCAGTTACAACGGCAACAATCAGCTTGAATACATCTCAGGAACTTCGCAAGATGTTACGGTTCTACGACAAAAGGAGGAAGAACTCGAAAAGCTTGTAGAAAAAAGAACGAAACAGCTGGAGGCAGTTAATCAAACGCTTGAACAAACCAATCAAAGCTTAGAACAAAGTAATAAAGCATTGGCGCAGTTCGCTTACATTGCATCGCACGATTTGCAAGAACCCTTGCGTAAAATCACCACCTTCGTAAAAATGCTCGCAAGTCATCTCACGGAAAAAGACGATCGTACCGAAACTTACATCGAACGCATCATCAATTCCTCAGAACGAATGTCGAATTTAATTCGCGACATCTTGAGCTATTCGGAACTCTCTAAAGGAGAAGATAAATTCACAAAAATTGACTTAAATCAGATTATTGCAGAAATTTTAACCGATTTCGATCTGATCATCAAACAAAAAAATGCTGTTTTTGAGATTAGCGAATTGCCGCAGATCTCTGCAATCAAAATTCAAATGCTGCAATTGTTTGGCAATATTATTTCGAATTCGTTGAAGTATTGTACTGATTCTCGAGCTCCGAAAATAGAAATCAATGTTGAAAAAGCGAATTTAAAGGAAGTACACGACCAAAATTTAGCGCCGGATTTACAGTATTATAAATTTACCGTTTCGGATAATGGAATTGGTTTTTCACCTGAATATTCGGAACAAATCTTCAATATTTTTCAACGTTTACACGGAAAGCTGGAGTACTCGGGAACTGGAATTGGCTTGGCCATGTGTCGAAAAATATGCGAAAACCACCGTGGTAGCATTAGCGGAACGGGAACCGACGGCGAAGGAGCCACGTTTAGCATTTATCTTCCCGAAAGTCAGAAAGCAAAAAAGAAATAGCACCTGCACACGTACTTCTAGTTGATAAGTGAGTAAACGACATTTATTTGTAAACGTTTGTAAACTGGGCTTTTGAAAATGTTTTGATCTACTTGTACAAAATCATTTTATACCACTAAAAAAAGCTGTTATATTTGAGTAAACCAAAAACTATAACATTATGGAAACAAACTTTCTAGCGATTCTCGCCTCGGCAGCGGTTCCGCTTTTAGTCGGATTTTTATGGTACAGTAAATTACTATTTGCAGATGCTTGGGTAAAAGTAGCGAAAATGAAACCCGAAGAACTGGAGTCTTTCAATCCCGTGAAAGTATTTAGTTTACTCTTTCTCTTTTCTATTTTCATCAGTTTTGTATTGCAATTTCTCGTTATTCACCAAACGGGTGCTATTGGCATGATTGGTGGGAATGTGACTGCGGCGAAAGAATCGTACACTGCCTTTATGTCTGATTATGGAACGGCATTCCGCACGTTTAAACACGGTTTGTTACACGGCTCTATGACTGGCATTCTTTTTGTTCTGCCCATTTTGGGGACAAACGCCCTTTTTGAAAAATTCTCATGGAAATATGTTCTGATTCACGGCGGATATTGGACGGTTTGTTTAGGCATCATGGGCGGAATTCTCTGTCAATGGGCGTAACAACTACTGAATTACAAACTACTATTTACGAGAACCCGCAAGCGCTTCCAGATTATTGGGATTCGCTCGCGGGTTCAAATATTTTCTTAAAGCAGGCTTATCTCACGGCTGCCTTCGAAAGCAAACCCAAAAATATGCTATGCTTTTTTATTGAAGTAAAAAGTGCGCAAAAGCCAATCAGTATTGCCGTAGCACAATTCTTAGATCTCAACCAACTTGAAACTTTTGGCGAACGCGACCGCTGCCTGAAAACGGCTGTTCGGAATTTTATCTTTAAGAAATTTAGTTCGCATGTATTGTTTATTGGCAACAATATGCTCAGCGGGCAACACGCTTTCGCAGAATGTAAAGAAGCCAATTCAAACGCTATTTTACTAGCCTTACAAAAAGCTGCTACACAGATTAAAATGCTTTTAAAAGAACGAAATTTGAAGTTGCACATGACTGTTTTTAAAGACTTTGATGAAACTTTTCTCGAGAAAAGCGATTTACAATTTCCGAAGTTCTTCAAATTCAGTACACAACCTAACATGATTTTAGAGCAACTGAATCGGTTTGCAAATGAAGCTGATTACGTTAGCGCTTTCGCGAAGAAATACCGCGACCAATATAAACGCAGCCGGAAACGCTTACAGCCCATTAGCTCTCGATTTCTCTCTGAAGACGATTTGAAATTTTACCAAAAAACAACGGCACAATTATACTATCATGTCGCTAAAAATGCGCCATTTAACACCTTTGTACTTCCGGAAAACCACTTTGTTTCGCTAAAGAAAACGCTTAAAGATAACTTTATCGTAAAAGGCTATTTCAACGAAGAACGCCTGGTTGGTTTTAGTACCATTATTCGAAACGGCAACACAGCCGACACCTACTTTTTGGGTTACGACGCTGAAATTCAAAAACACAACATGCTGTATCTAAATATGTTGTATGACATGATTCTCACTTCGATTTCGCAAGATTTTGAGAAAATTGTATTCGGACGTACTGCGATGGAGATAAAAAGTTCGGCAGGTGCTGTTCCATCAGCCTTGTTTGGATTTATGAAACACCACAACTACCTCTTAAACAAAATAGTACCCTATTTTTTTAAGCAATTAGAGCCTAAAGTTGAATGGCAGCAACGACATCCGTTTAAAGGCACTAACGAAGAAGTCCAGCAGTAGATTTCCAGTGTACGTTTATTGTGGAAACATCGCTGGGTAACGATTTTCCTAGCCCCGGGTGCAGCGGCAGCCCGGAAAAAAATACGGCTACGTGAATTGTACAGCAAACGGCGACCCAAGAAGCAGTGTGCTGGACCTATGAACGTGGCGTATTTTTTGAGGACTACAGCGGAAGACGGGATTAGCTTCAAAAAAAAGAAAGCAAAAAATTGCTTGCCATTAATTATAATCTGGAACGGCAATTTTCATGTTACTGGCTAAGATGGAGATGTTGAGTTCGGAAACCAAACCGATGTACTCGCCATCGATTTGAAACTCGGTTGGTGGTTCTATGAAAATACGGGCACTTTTACAACTGTAAATATCAACGTCGTTGCTATCTAAACTGATATTTCCTGTTAAGATAAGGGCTAAAACTTTTAAATCGAGATTACGTAAAACAACAATTTCAAACTGCCCATCATCCATCTTTCCAATCGGATTAATCACCACTCCTGTTCCATACTTTTGCGAATTGGCCACTACAACCATTTTTGCCTCAGTATCAATTTCCCTTCCATCGATTTCTATGCGAGCGCGAAAAGGTCCGGTTTGCTCCTTAAAGGTAGCGAGCGCTTGTTTGGCGTAACCGAACATACCTCGTGTTGATCCGTTTTCATAATTTTTTACCAACATCGCATTCAATCCTACGTCACTGAGATGCAAACTGGTGTGCCCGTTTATTTTAATCATGTCGATATCAATAAACTTATTGGAAAATGCCGCTGGAATCGCTAAATCCAAGGTTGTAGGAATATCTAAATCGACCGACAAGCCGTTTGCCGAACCGGCCGGAAGTATGCCAAAAAGTGCATCGCTATCTTCTAAAGCGGCGGCAACTTCTTTGATGGTACCATCGCCTCCTGCAATAACGATTCGTTGTGGCTGATATTGGTCGTATAAATTACGAATGTGCTTGCCGTCGTTAATTCCACAGGTTTCGTAAACAATGGTTTGCAAGCCCAAGCTTAAAGCATGCGCTTCAACATCGGCTACTAATTCGCCTTTGTCGATATCGCCTGCAATCGGATTAACTACAATGATTACAAATTTCTGTGACATGTGTTCCTAATTGCTCAAATTTAGAGAAATTCCATGCATCCCCTATTCACATTAACAAATCGAATTGGAAGGTACATAGCGCGATTTCTTCAACATCAACTACCGTTTTTAAACTGATTTGAGTCTGTTTTCTATTTCTAAAAGATGGTTTTCAGATCACGTATGCTAACGATTTTAAAAAAGGTGTTTGAAAATCGTTTCGAAACAAAACGCTTTGACGTATTTTTACATAGTATGAAACCTGTATTAAAATTATATCGAGGTTACGCCAACGAAAATCAGCTTTTAGTGATGGGTCATGTTTTTAAACCCACGACCAAAGCCGAGTACGATTTTCAGAAAACGAAATTCAGGAACGCACGCTCGGTTATACGCATGTTTCGTCAAAAAACTGCCTCGAATTTTGATGTTTACTTTAAGCACGAAGGCAAAAGCATTCATACCAAAACGCTAGATGACGGTTTTTTCCAATTTTGCATTCCGTTAGATAAAGATGTTGGTTATGGTTGGATTTCCTACGAAGTCTCTATAAAATCCGACGGCGAATTCGTAACGCAAAAGGGATCATTCATCCGGCCATTTGAAGGAAATTTGGGTTTTATTTCGGATATCGACGATACGTTTCTGATTTCCCACAGCCGAAATATCTTCAAAAAGCTCTACATCTTGCTTTTTAAGAATGTAAACGACCGAAAGATTTTTTCCGACGTTGTTGCGCATTATCAGGCTTTAAGTACAGCCGGACGTAACAATAAAAGCGAACAAAACGCCTTTTTTTACGTGTCGTCGAGCGAGTGGAATTTGTATCGCTTTATCGTTCAGTTTGCCGAATTGCATCAGTTGCCGAGAGCCGTTTTATTGCTGAAAGACATCAAGCAGAGTTTACTTGACTTTTTGATTACCGGACGTGGAAATCACGATCATAAATTTCAGAAAATTAAACACATACTAGAGTTTTATCCGACATTAAAATACACTTTGCTCGGCGACGATTCTCAAAAAGATGCCGAACTTTATGAACGAATTTGTAAAATGTTTCCGGTGAATGTGCAAGCCGTTTACATTCGGCAAACGGGCAAACTTCCTAAACAAAAGGTAACCATCGCCATTCAAAATATGAGCTTGATGGGCGTTGATACGTGTTATTTTACGAACAGCAAAGAAGCCATCGCACATTCTAAAAGTATTGGACTCATCGGTTGAAAATAAGTTTAACTTAGTAGCGTAAGTCGATACGCATGCTATTTCAATTCAATATCTACTCCGGATTACTCTTAATTTTCTTCACGCATAATTTAGCTTATGCTTTAATCCTTTTCCAAAAATGGATACAAGAACGCAGTAAATCGGCGTTTTGGCTCGCTTTATTTTTGATTATCGTTGCCTTGTATTTAGCGCCTTGGATGTTGGGTTTTGCGGGTTGGTACGACACTGAAAGTTACCGCGCCCTTATTTTTGCTATACCCTTTCATCAATTGTATTTTTTTGGACCGGTTTTGTACTTCTACACCCAAGCTGTTTTAAATCCGGCTTTTACATTTCGGAGAAAATATATCTGGCATTTACTTCCCGGCTGTTTGTACCTGATTTATGCGTTGCTGCAAGTAGCTAACGATTATTACGGCAACGGTGGCGCTTTTCCACAGTTTTATGCCGATATCGACTTCGACGAGTGGTATCAAATCACAGGACACGCGAGTATGCTTTTCTATCTGATTTATTCATTGAAATACTACAACTTGTATCGAAAAGTGATCCAAAACATTGTCAGTTTTGCCGATGAAATAACATTCAGATACGTAAAAGAGTTTATTCTAAGCTGTTTGGTGATCATAATAGTTGACGTTGGTTTTCGTATTACTTTCGAAATTTTTCCGGAATTTGCCGACTTTGTTGGAAGTTGGTGGTATTATTTAGCTGTTGGCGTGATTTCCTACCGCATTGCCATTAAAGGTTACGCTAATGAAAATTTTAGAAGCAAGCGTGTTGGTTTTAGTATTGTTTCTAAAAACGAAAACGAGTCGGCGGAGATACTTTTAGATTATGCCGAAATTGAACTTCCCAAAGACGACTCAAATAATTTGGGACTTACCGATTCAGAACGAAAGCTGCGCGACCAACTAGAAAAATTACTCAACGAAGAGAGCTATTACAAAAATCCGGAACTTACTTTACTCGATTTAGCGAAGGCAACAGGAAGCAACACGGCGCTTATTTCAAAAGTGATCAATAAAGGATTTAATCAAAATTTCAACGACTTGGTTAATACCATGCGAATCGAAGCTTTTAAAGCGAAAGTAGCTGCTGGCGAAAGTTCGAAATCGACCTTGCTTGGCTTAGCACTCGATTGCGGTTTTAACTCTAAAGCAACTTTTAATCGGGCGTTTAAAAAGCATACCGGACACACTCCAAAAGACTACTTAGCGAAAAACACACCAAAATAGGTATCAAATCATAATTTGAAGCGCGCCGCTACTGGTATTGACGCAATTTTGCTTCATCAATAACCGGAAACTGTTTTCCAAAAAAAGTAAACTGATGAAAAAAAATGTAATCCTTTTGGCTCTTGTAACTTTGCTTGCATCGTGCGGCATGTTTAGTTCGTTAAACTCAGGCACAACGATCAATGCTCAGGAAAAATTTGTGCTGGGCGATAATCCGCACGGCAATTTTAGAACGCACATTAGAAACGACGGATCTACAACCTTGCGCGTGTATCAAGCACCAAATGCAGGCGGAACACACTCGCCTGTAGTTCTAGAACCAAAACAAAGTACTTTTATAAAAACCGACGAAAACACCGCATTAATTATCGAAAACACCGGAAACATAGCGGGCTTTGTTTCGTTAAAAGTAAAAGGCGATTTAAACCTGAACATGGGATTCCAAAACCAGAAATAACACTCGAAAACCACAAATCAACTACCTATGAAAATCTTAATTACAACCACAATTACGCTTCTATTATCGTTATTATCGCAAGCGCAAACCAAAATTGATCGCAGTTTCGACTACCAAAATTTCGACAAAGTTTACTTGCAAGGCTTAAATGCCGATGCGCAAATTTCGATCGGTAAAACGTGGTCGGTTCGTGTTGAAGGACCGGAAGAAAGCGTAAACAACATCGAAGTGGTTTACACGGCAAGCGAATACAAACTCGAAATCAGAAACAAGCCCGTAAAACTCAATTACAAGAAAAATCAAAAACCAACCACCATTTACATTACGATGCCCGAAGCCAGTGTTATTGCACAATCGGGTAACGGCGACCTAGCCGTGAAAGGAATCGTTGGAAAGTACTTTCGCCTCGAGCAAGAAGGTAACGGCGATTGCTCCCTGAGCGGTTCTATAGATCGTTTCGATTTGGAAAAAGGCGGCAATGGCGATTTAAATGCCGGAAATTTTAAAATTGATGATCTGAAATTTACTGTTGCAGGAAACGGCGACACAACTGTAAATGCGAATGGAAAAATGAGCGGAAAACTAGCGGGAAACGGCGACCTAATCAACCGCGGTGCTGCTCGTTGTAACGACTGTAAAAAGAACGGAAACGGAGATTTTATCTACCGCTAGGAGTTTCAATCATCAATCAAAACCTAGAACGTAACGCAGGAGTTGCTTCGAAAATTCCATCAAAAAACGTCGATTATGGTGCATACTATCCGCAAGCATTTTACCAAACACGGTTCTAAAAAGGAATAGCGAAAGTAAAAAGCTTATTGGGCTATTTTGCAACACTTTTTCGTTTTAAATCACAAACTATTTGATTTTTTATTTGGGCGGCATTTCGCGCTATTCGTTGCAATAAAAACGCACAAAAGCGGTTCGTACTGGCTTTGTCTGGGGCTTCCGGTGGTCGCCCATTCAAAACCGCACTCACACGTTTTTTTGCGTTTTTATTTCCACTGCTATCGCGGCCGCGGGGATCGTTACCGGAAATCGTACTTTTATAAAACGTTTGTTGATTAAATCTAGATAAATACAAGTTTAAATACTGTATTTCAATGCGTTAAACGAGGTAATATTGCAATATTACGTTTGTTAAAAAAACGTTTGTCAGGAAAAGTTTTATTTAGCATATATCTCGCCAATTTACAAAAAACGATCTATAAAGTAAATTTCTAAATAGTTACTTTTAAAAGCGATTATAAAAACAATCATATTATTGTATATCAGGATTTTAAACGCGGTAATATTGCAATATTACGTTTGTTAAAAAAACGTCTAAAAACAGATGTTTCATACGGTAACGGCTTTGCGGCCCGGATGGTAGCGGAAAGCCTTTTGATAAATGGG